>PWUP01000234.1 GCA_003562535.1 Gammaproteobacteria bacterium
ACCGCAGTGATCACGTCATCATGAGAACCGACCACCAATACCTGAGTATCCGCGTGGAGGCGGATGCCGATGGTCAGTAACTCATAGGCCGGTGCTTGATACGCCGCAAGAAAAGATTCGCCAGGTGTGGCAACACGTTGCCCGCGCAGATCGCTGAGGGTATTGAGGTCGTCACGATCCGCCGTAGTGAAAATCACTCCTCCAAGGCTACTGGTTGCATGACCTTGTTCGAGAGTCGCCACGGTCGCCAAGGCGCTGGTTAACCCACTATGATGGCGCAGCACTTGATAATGAAATGGATTAGTGAGCAATAAGTCAACGTGGTGAATCGCACTTCCAGTGACTAATTCTTCTCGTTCTAAGAGGTGCAGTTCTACAGGGATACCCAATTCGGCGCTTAGATACTCCGCCAAGGGTTGATACTGTTCCAGCATGATAGGCAGGGGGCGAAACTGGGTCACACCAAGGGTTAAACCGGACTGCGCATGGCTGAAAATCGGCGCGCATAACAGGCAATAACTTCCCCAAAGTAAGTAGCGCCAGCGCTTGCTCACTACAGCGCGTCTCGTGGCAGATAACGCTGATCCACCAAGTGGTTCAGGGAATCTGCTTGGGTCAATAGTCCAATGTTCACCATCAGTTCATTAAGCTGTCGGGCGGCCCGCATGAGCTGGCCTTGCGGGGCTAACAGGTGGCGATTACCGGCCACACTGGGTAATTCCAATCCCGCAAAACTGTGTGCCATTTCGTCGACTTGAAGATTGCGCCATGCAGCGATACGCCGCAAGGCGTCCTCAGAATTGATTTGAATATGCTGTAAGCCTTGAAAATGCGCAGCGACTAAATCGTTCAACAGGGCTTGGCGCCCACGCAGACGGTCTTGGCGTACCGCCAGCACGTCGAAAATCAGCGCAGGGAACGCCCGGCTGTCCAATAAAATCACCGCCCCTTGGCGTTCCAATAATGCCGCGCTGGGATAATAACTGATGGCCACATCGATGAGCTGATCGTGCCAAGCGGCCGACTGCTGGGTTGGGGGGATATCCAGCACATTCACCTCATCACGGGTCAAGTCAGCCGCTTGCAGAAGTTGGCTTAGGACAATCTCGCCGACGGCTGAAGATTCCACAGCGATGTTGCGGCCAGGTAGATCAGCAAACGACTCAATCTCTGGGCGCACCATGACCACATCACCGCCCACCGAGATATTCATCACCAGAATCACCGTCAGCGGTATCCCCTCAGAACGTGCGGTCAACACTTCATCAAGGGTTAACGCCGCCGCATCAATATCGCCCGCCCGCAAGGCGTCAAGAGTTCCGCTGGCATGAGCGCTGCGGTGCAGTCGCACACCCTCTGGCAGCCAGCCAAAGGTTTCCGCAAGGTAAAGGGATTCGTACCCCGGCCACGGATGGATGCCGATGGCCAAGGGTTCAGGCTTGGTGCACGCCATGAGAGTGAGTACGCTCAGCACCGCAACCCACAGGCGAGTGATTAATGTCGGATAGCGTATTATGGTATTCTCGATAATTACAAACTGATTATACTACCTGTAATCATCGTACACTAGTCAACCTACCCCCGCCTAAAGGCCACTGCCATTAACTTTAGTAAATCCGAGTAGGGCGGGCATGGCCCGCCAAGTCGAGGGCATCGGATGATGGCAAAGGTGGGCAATGCCCACCCTACCTAAACTGGGCGCGTGGAAACGAGACAGACACAGCCCACCAGTCCCCGCCCAGGCGGTGACTAGGGCAAATTTGGAATTGCTGGAAAATTCAGGAAGGTTATTTTGTTAAATGGTGCCCAGAGCCGGACTCGAACCGGCACGACCTTGCGGTCGAGGGATTTTAAGTCCCTTGCGTCTACCTATTCCGCCACCTGGGCGCGTTGACACGGTTACTACTCAAAGGATGGAGGCTGGGGTCGGAATCGAACCGGCGTCCACGGCTTTGCAGGCCGCTGCATGACCACTCTGCCACCCAGCCTCGGAAAACAGTGCGTGTAAAAACTAAAAAACCCGATTAAAATCGGGGATTCAGTATTTGGAGCGGGAAACGAGACTCGAACTCGCGACCCCAACCTTGGCAAGGTTGTGCTCTACCAACTGAGCTATTCCCGCTTCGAGACCCTCCATTATAAAATCTTATGGCGCGGCGTCAAGTGCTTTTCGATTTTTCAATTCCGGCCAAGCCAGCAGTAAATAGTTGACCATTGACCATAGGGTCAGTGCGGCCGCAATAACCAGCAAGAGCAAGCCGATTTCTAACACGGGCACGCCTAAAATGGGATCACGGTACAGCAGTAACAGCAAGGCGGACATTTGCGCCGTGGTTTTTATTTTACCTAACATCGATACGGCGACTTTATTGCGGTTGCCGATCTGTGCCATCCACTCCCGCAACGCCGAGATGGCGATTTCACGCCCAATAATAATGGTGGCGGCAACGGCCATTAACGGCGTGGGGATGGCTTGCACCAGCAGAACCAATGCCGCAGCGACAATCAGTTTATCAGCGACAGGATCGAGAAACGCGCCCAGCGCTGAGGTCTGTTGCCAACGCCGAGCTAAATAGCCATCCAGCCAGTCGGTCAATGCGGCCAGACCAAATAATGCCGTGCAGATGACATTCGCCCAGACGGACGGCCAGTAAAACACGCCGATGAACACCGGAATAATGGCGATGCGCAACAAGGTCAGAATATTAGGCAGATTGAGCGGCATCGTGAGTTATGGGTTATTAGGGTGAAAAGCATCATAAATGCGCTGTGCCAGTTCCGGACTGATACCTTCGACTTGCGCAATATCCTCTGTACCTGCCCGAGCTAATTGCTGTAATCCTCCGAAGTGTTTAAGCAAGCCTTGGCGACGCTTAGGGCCGATGCCCGCAATGCCCTCAAGCACTGAAGTGTTACGCTGTTTAGCGCGTCGGTTGCGATGCCCGGCCACAGCAAATCGGTGCGCTTCGTCACGAATCTGCTGGATCAGGTGCAGCGCGGCTGAGTCTGAGGGCAGTATAATCGGCTGATGGCTATCGGACAAGTAAAGCGACTCTTGACCGGGTCGCCGCTCTGGGCCTTTAGCAATACCAATTAAAGTTATCTCGTTAATTTGTAAAGTCTGTAATACGGTGCGAGCCCGGGCGAGTTGCCCTTTACCGCCGTCGATAAATAACACATCGGGTAGCGGTGCGGCGGTCTCACTGTGGCGACTGTAACGCCGTTCTAACGCTTGCTGCATGGCGGCATAGTCATCCCCAGCAGTAACATCGCGGATATTGTAGCGCCGATAGCTCGATTTTTGGGCACCTTCACGGTTGAACACCACACAAGCGGCTACCGTGGCCTCACCTTGGGTGTGACTGATATCAAAGCATTCGAGTCGGTTCGGCGGGTGTGCTAATCCCAGCACCTCTTGCAAAGCGGCAAAGCGGCGCTGCATACCCGCTTGGCTGGCATGGTGGCCATGCAGCGCCTGTTCGGCATTCTGCTGCGCCATCTGCAGCCAGCGTTCGCGTTCGCCGCGTACTCGGTGGCGGATCGTCACCCGATACCCACAACGCTCGCTGAGTGCGCTGGCCAGCCAATCGGCATCGGCGAGGGGCTGATTGACGATGAGTTCAGCAGGGCTGTCTTTATTGAGGTAATACTGACCCATAAAGGCGCTGAGAATCGCGGCGGCGGATTCCTCGGCGGGAACCTGCGGAAAATAACTGTTATTGCCTTGCAACTGCCCGGCCCGAAAGTAAAACACTTGCACACAGGCGCTACCGCCTGCGGTGACCACGGCTAAAACATCCAGATCACCGCGTTCCCCACTGACATGCTGGCGCTCTTGTAACTGGCGCAGTTGAGCAATTTGATCGCGGTATTGGGCGGCGTTTTCAAACCGCAATTCGCTGGCGGCCTGTTCCATACGCTCCATCAAAACCTCAAGCAACTCGCTGCTGCGGCCTTCAAGCAGGCGCACCGCATTGGAGACATCATATTCATAGTCGGCGGCGCTGATCAATCCGGTACAGGGTGCGGTGCAGCGTTTGATCTGGTATTGCAAGCACGGACGGCTGCGGTTACGAAAAAAGCTGTTTTCGCAGGGGCGGAGCTGAAAGACCCGTTGAATCAGTTGCAGGGCTTCTCGGGCAGCGGTGGCGTTCGGATAAGGGCCAAAATAACGCCCCGGCGCTCGGCGCGCCCCTCGGTGTAAGCTTAACCGTGGAAACGGATCAGCGCTGAGATGAATGTAAGGATAGCCTTTATCATCACGCAACAATACATTGTAACGGGGCCGGTGGTGCTTGATCAGATGACTTTCTAAAATCAACGCCTCCCCCTCGGTATGGGTGACAGTGACTTCGATAGACTGAATCTGGGCGACTAAACTGCGGACTTTGGCCGATTCGGGGCGGGCGCGAAAATAACTGGCCACGCGGCGCTTGAGATTACGCGCTTTACCGACGTACAGCACCTGGCCGTTGCCATCCAGCATGCGATAAACGCCGGGCAGGGGCGTCAGGGATTGGACAAAGGCTTTGTGATCAAAAGCAGTGGTCATGGTTCTGCTGATTCGGGCATTATAGACAATTTATGGGATTATAAAGCGAACTGAGGGCATGGCTGAATATTACCGTACCTTGTACCCACTGACCCGCTCGTTGTTATTCCGGCTCGACCCCGAGCGCGCCCATAACCGGGCGCTCGGTGGTTTGCAGCGCTTGCGGTATCTCGTTCCACAGCAGGTGGTGTCGGCACCGGTGGAGGTGATGGGGCTAAGATTCACCAATCCGGTGGGTCTGGCGGCTGGCATGGATAAAAACGGCGATTATCTGGATGGGCTGGGGCGGTTGGGTTTTGGGTTCATCGAGCTGGGTACGGTTACCCCCCACCCGCAACCGGGCAATCCTAAACCGCGCTTGTTTCGCTTGCCAGAAGCCCAGGCATTGATTAATCGCATGGGCTTTAATAATCGCGGTATGGCTCATCTACTGACCCAAGTTGCTCGCCGACGCTATGCCGGCATTGTTGGGATTAATATTGGCAAGCAGGCGACCACACCCTTGGCGAATGCGGTCAATGATTATCTCAGCGGTTTAGAGCAGGCTTATCCGCTGGCCGATTATGTGACGATTAATATCTCTTCGCCCAATACCCAAGGGCTGCGGGAATTACAGCAGCAGCAAGTTTTAGCAGAGCTGTTGCGACCCCTTAAAGCGGCACAAACCCGGCTGAGCGACCAGCACGGGCGCTATGTGCCGCTAGTGGTTAAAGTGGCTCCTGATTTAGACGGCGATGCGATTGACGGCATTGCCAGCGTACTGCTGGCGGAAAAGATGGATGGGTTAATCGCCACTAATACCACCGCCAGCCGTGTCGGTGTCACTCGGTTACCTCATGCGACGGAAACCGGCGGCTTGAGCGGGGTACCGTTGACCGAACCGGCCACTGCTGTGGTGGCTCGGTTCCGACAGCGGCTTGATGGTCAAGTGCCGATTATTGCCTCCGGCGGGGTGATGAGCGCCGCTGACGCCGTGGCTAAATATCAGGCTGGGGCGCAGTTAGTGCAGTTATATACCGGACTGATTTATCACGGTCCAATATTAATCCGTGACATTGCCGTGGCGTTAGAGCGTGTCGTCACAAGATCCTAGCCCAAAGTGCCAGACAACGGATTGGTACGGCTGCCATAACGGGTGGCTACCCCCCGCTAATGCTTGCGGTGTGATACGGCGCACTGAGTTCGTGGACGGCATCAACCAATACCTGAACGTGAGCGGGGTCTACATCGGGGTGAATCCCATGACCTAAATTAAAGATATGCCCACTGCCTGAGCCAAAACCCGCCAGCACCTTGGCGGCTTCCTCACGGATGCGTTCGGCGGGTGCGTACAAGGTACACGGATCCAGATTGCCTTGTAGAGCAACGCGATCCCCTACGCGCTGTCGGGCGCTGGCGATGTCTGTCGTCCAGTCTAAACCGACGCCATCACAGCCCGTCGCCGCCATATCTTCAAGCCAAGCACCACCGCCCTTGGTGAACAGCACAACGGGGACGGCGCGGCCATCGGCCTCACGCACCAGCCCCTCGACAATACGCTGCATATAGGCCAAGGAAAATTCACGGTATAGCGTGGGATTCAGTACGCCGCCCCAAGTGTCAAAAATCATCACGGCTTGAGCGCCTGCAGCGATTTGGGCGTTAAGATAAGCGGTAACGCTGTCGGCAACCACAGCCAGCAAACGATGGGCAGCAAGGGTATCCGAGTACAACAATCCCTTGGCGCGACTGAATGATTTACTGCTGCCGCCTTCAACCATATAAGTCATCAGCGTCCACGGACTGCCGG
Source organism: Gammaproteobacteria bacterium (assembly GCA_003562535.1). Lineage (GTDB taxonomy): Bacteria > Pseudomonadota > Gammaproteobacteria > Competibacterales > Competibacteraceae > SKOM01. Next base: position 6,342 of record PWUP01000234.1, read on the forward strand.
AAAAACCAATCAACGGCACCCGCCCGTCCAGTGCCTCACGGATGGTGCGCACGGCGGCGGGCACATAGCGTAATTCATCCTCAGGGTCCAGAACCCCAAGCCGGTCAATATCAGCATTGGAACGAATCGGATGGGCGAACCGTGGGCCTTCGCCCTCGGCAAAACTCAGTCCCAGACCCATGGCGTCGGGTATGGTGAGAATATCCGAAAATAAAATCGCCGCATCGAGAGCAAAGCGATCCAGCGGTTGTAACGTGACCTCACAGGCGAGTTCAGGGTTTTGGCACAGCGCCATAAAACTCCCGGCGCGTGCACGAGTGGCACGATATTCAGGCAGATAGCGACCCGCCTGACGCATAATCCAGATAGGGGTACGATCTACAGATTGACGCGCTAAAGCGCGTAGAAAACGGTCATTACGCAAAGGGGTCATTCAGCACTCCGAGCTTGATTAAGGGTGGCAACGATGGCGGCAGGGTCGATGTCATCGACAATCACCGCTCGACCGATGCCTTTCAGTAAAATCAGACGCAGCCGCCCGGCCATGACTTTTTTATCCACGGCCATTAAGTTTAAAAATTGTTCAGGGCTTAAATCTGCAGGCGGTATCACAGGCAAATGCAGGCTGTGGAACAAGCGGCGCAGGCGGTCAACCTGTTCCGACTCCAACCAGCCGAGCCGGACGGATAACTGGGCGGCAAGCACCATACCGGCGGCAATGGCCTCACCGTGTAGCCACTCCCCATACCCCAATCCGGTCTCGATGGCATGACCGAAGGTGTGGCCTAGATTGAGCAAGGCGCGGACTCCACCTTCACGCTCATCCGCGACGACGATTTCCGCTTTATTCCGACAAGAACGAGCAATGGCATGGGCCAGTTGCTGGGCATCGCGAGCCAGCAGGGCAGCGCTGTGGATTTCCAGCCAGTCAAAGAAATCAGCATCGCGGATCAAGCCGTATTTAACCACTTCGGCCAGCCCGGCACTGAGTTCACGTTGCGGTAATGTGGCTAAGGTATCGGTATCGGCTAACACACAGCGCGGCTGGTGGAAGGCCCCGATCATGTTTTTACCGCGCGGGTGATTGACGGCGGTTTTGCCACCCACAGAGGAATCAACTTGTGCCAACAGGGTGGTGGGAATTTGAATGTAATGCACACCGCGCTGATAACACGCTGCCGCGAACCCGGCGGTATCGCCAATCACTCCACCGCCCAAGGCAATCAGCGTACACCCGCGATCAAAACGCTGCTGCAACAGGGTGTCAAAAATCTGTTCTAGTGTGGTTAAATTTTTGTATTGTTCGCCATCGGGCAGAATCACTTCGGCCACCTGCTTGCCTTCCAAGGCTGGGCGCAAACGGTCTAAATACAAAGGGGCGACGGTCGGATTAGTAACCACCAGCACTTGGTGGCCGCTAATGTGCCGCTGCAACACCTCACGGCGGCCTAATAAGCCGCTGCCAATATAAATCGGGTAGCTGCGATCGCCTAAATCAACGGTCAGTGTGTTCATGCGTGCATTGTAGCAGCACAACGGCCAAAACGATCAGCTACTGTGCCAGAATTTGTGCCACAATGTCACGAGTCTGGCACTGATCTGTGATGACAATCTGATCGGCTGTTGCTCGGTACAGCGGATCACGTTGAGCCAGCAACTCGGCTAATCGGGTGTATGGATCACCGGTTTGCAACAGGGGGCGGTTGGGATCATTGCCGATGCGGCGTAATTGCTCAGCAACGCTGGCAAACAGATAAACCACCCGCCCGCTGTTGATCAAATGCCGTCGATTGTTTGCATCCAGCACCGCCCCACCACCGGTCGCGAGGACAATCCCCCGCCGTTGGCTTAATTCGGCGATCACCGCCCGTTCGCGGCTACGAAATCCCGCTTCGCCTTCCTTCTCAAAAATTAACGGAATATCCACTCCGCACCGCCGTTCGATTTCTTGATCGGAGTCGAAAAACTCACGGCCTGATGCGACTGCGAGTTGTCGCCCGACCGTACTTTTGCCTGCACCCATAGGACCGATTAAAATCAGATTGGCCTGAAACACCGTTCGCTCGCGATAGTCAGCTTAACTGCAATTATGCCATAATAATTTCATCACTTGTTGCGTAACACATCACCCGCACTACTACTACTACTCATGGATCGATCTGTACAGTTTCAACTGCTCCTAAAAACCTAATCAAAGTTGCTCATGCGATTTTTAGGCACTTCGCTCTCCGTTGATAACACCCGATTGAAGCCGGGCGAGCAACTGGAGTCCTGGTTGAGCAGTCCCAACC
>PWUP01000257.1 GCA_003562535.1 Gammaproteobacteria bacterium
CCGGTTGGGACTGCTCAACCAGGACTCCAGTTGCTCGCCCGGCTTCAATCGGGTGTTATCAACGGAGAGCGAAGTGCCTAAAAATCGCATAAGCAACTTTGATTAGGTTTTTAGGAGCAGGTCTTGGACGTAATCAAAGCGCCTTTTGAACTCAGCTCGGGGCAGCGCATCTGGATGACGGCCAGTATTGGCACCAGTCTCTATCCCCAAGATGCTCGTTCAACCGAAAGGCTATTGCGTAACGCTGATGCGGCCTTGTATCAGGCCAAGGATGCCGGTCGCAATACCTATTCCAGTTACACGGCGGAATTGACCCAGAAGGCAAAGCACTACCTGTCGATGGACACTCGTTTGCGTAACGCGCTGGACAACAACGAACTGCGGGTTTTTTATCAACCTTTGATTGATTTAGCCACGGGTCGATGCAAGGGCGTTGAAGCCTTGGTGCGCTGGCATGATCCGCAGGTGGGTCTCGTGCCCCCCATGGACTTTATTCCCCATGCGGAACAAAGCGGCCTGATCAAGCCGCTGGGTGAGTGGGTATTGCAACAGGCCATTGCCGATTTTCAAAGCTGGCTGGCTCAGGGTATCGATCTGGGGGTTCTAGCGGTCAATTTATCACCACGTCAGTTCACTGAAGCAGGCTTGGTGCAAAAAATTGCTAATATACTAGCAGATAAGCATTTTGATGCGCAGCGACTGGAGCTGGAAATCACGGAAACGGCGCTGATCAGTCGGGGTGATCAAGCCGAATGTGATTTGCACGCTTTGAAGGCTTTGGGGGTCTCATTGGCGATTGATGATTTTGGAACCGGCTACTCATCACTGGCTTATTTAAAGCGCTTGCCGATTGATAAACTCAAAATTGACCGGAGTTTTATCAAAGATTTGCCCGATGATGTCGCAGGTGGCGAAATTGTTGCTGCGGTGATCGCTATGGGCAAGGCCATGCATTTGGAAGTATTGGCGGAGGGGATAGAGACCGCTGAGCAGCAGGCTTTTCTGAAACAAAAAGAATGCACTACGGGTCAGGGTTATTGGTTTAGTCGGCCTCTGCCCGCGAGTGAGCTTCTCAAAATTTACCGTACATCAAACCAGCCGATACCACAGTTTGCGTAGCTCCGACCGAACCGAATAGCGTAGCGTATTCGGAGGCTCTGAGGCTGCTAGGTGTCCGATTACGCTGCGCTCATCGGACCTACCTGGGTTCATCAGGATCAAAACCCAGTTGGCGCAGCCGAGCGGCTAAGCGTTCTTCGGTCGGCTGAAAAACGGATTATCCATGCCGACTCACACCAGATGCGTCGAATGATCACACATGACCCGATTACGCCCCGCTGTTTTCGCCCGATACAGCGCTTGATCGGCATGAACCAGCGCCTTATCCAGCGAATCGCCTACCCGGTATTCGGTCACCCCTAAACTGACGGTAACCGCTACCGTAGCCGATTCGGTCTGCAAGGGCTGACTGACCGCTGTGAGCAAGCGCTCGGCTAAGGGGTGCACATCAGCGATTGCAGCGCGGGCAAACACAATCATGAACTCTTCCCCTCCCCAACGCGCACACAGATCGTAGTCGCGAATATGCGTCTGTAAACACCGAGCGACCTGGGTCAGCACTCTATCGCCCACGGCGTGACCGTGGGTGTCATTGATCAATTTAAAATGGTCAATATCCGCCAACGCGATACAAAACGTTCCGCCGTGGCGGTTGACGAAATTGACTTCCTGCTCCAAACGCTGCGTGCCGTAGCGCCGATTAGCCAGACCGGTGAGTTCATCGTGGGTGGACAGGATATGCAAGCGGTGGTTAAGATCGCGCATCATTTTGTGATAATGGTCACTGATGCGAATAATTTTTTCCAGTTGCCGAGCTTGGCGTTGATAATTGCTTTGGTAGCGATGACCGCGTTCACGCTCAGCGAGTTGAAACTGATCCGCAATCCGTATCAACCGGTCTAAAATGCGCTGCTGCTGACGATAGCGATGATATAAACGCTCAAGCGACTCATACAATGGATTATCCTGCTGTTCACACTGCTGCAACAGCACGGCTATTGCGGATAAATCGACGTCGTCGTGAGGCGAGGGCTTGGTCACGTTTTAGCCACAATCTCAAAAGGAAAGGTACAATCTTCTTTGAATTCTTCCGCCAAATCAGCCACCCGTTCATTGGCCGCATCATACAGCCAAGTCACACTCACAGGCCGCTGCTCTTGATGAGCGTCTTCCAACTGATCGAGTATATCCATCAACGCCCGCACACTGCTGGTGTTGAGATATAACAGCTCCAATTCCAAACGCAATGGCCGCTGGGTATCGCGTAGATACGTCTCCACCCATTCCACTACCGGCTGGAACAGCGCAAAGGAATTCTCTGGATAAGAATCCCCGCGCAATCTCAGTAGGCCACTGTCCCAGTCCGCCTCAATCCCGGGGGTGGAATTGGTTTGCGCAATCTCCAGATTAGTCATTCCGAACCGTCCGTCCTAAAGCACCACATGCAGTTGAAAAAAAGCGTATTCTTCGTCAACAGGCAATACTAATGCCTGTAAAGGCGCGGTGGCTTTACGCGCCATATCAATGAGTCCTAAACCCGCACTGTCGCCATCTAATGTATCGCGAGGACGACGCAACTGCGCTTTGAAGGCGGCTTTTAGCGCCGCTTTGTCCAGCACTGCCAGCTCCCCAACACGGTTAACTAAACGCTGGCCATCAGCCAAAGTGACGACATTGCCAGAACTGAGAATATAGTGGCCGGCTTCGGCTTGTGAGACTACCAGTGTGGAAATGGCGCGCGCTTCGCTCAAATTTTGTTGCAGCGTATAGCGGCGGATATTCTGCGTCATTTCAATGTAAACGGCAAACACATCCGCGACCGCTGAGGGCGCCGCCTCCAGCGCTTGTAAATGTTGACGCAACGCGGTGCCGATTTCCTCAATCAACAATGCCGTAAACGGCCCGTTAAAACACAGCAGAATCCGTTCTTGATTAAAAGTTTCTCTTAGGGCATAGACATTTAACGGTTGCATAGTAGGTAGTACCCAATCGGTCAATTAACGATCTGTAGCCCGACATCATAGCGGATAAGGACGAAAGCCTAACACAGTGATGTCGTCACGCTGCGGCTGATTCCCCTGATAATCGGCCAACGCTTGGCGCAGTGCAGCCTGTTGTGCGCTCAAGGGTTGAGCCGCATGGGTGCGCATCCACTCGTTAAAGCGCGCCTTACCAAACCCATAGCCCTGTGCCCCCCCGGATTGATCCAGCAACCCATCGCTGAGTAAATACACGCTGCCCTCCGGCGGCACAACCAAGTCAGTATTGGTATAGCGGCCACGCCGGCGCTCATTTAACCCCCGCCGTTGGCCGGTGATTTCATGGCTGGTATGGCCATCACTCCAGAACAGATTAATGTGGGCACCGGCAAAGACCAGCGTGCGCTGTTGTGGGTTCAGATAACACAGCCCCATATCCATGCTCATGGCAAGCTGCTGATGACGCTGGGCATCGGGCAACATGGCACGGATGAGGTCATCGGTACGGGTGAGCAGCGCCGCCGGATCATCTGCGGGTACCTGATCTAACGCCATGTCCAACGCCGCATGAGCAATCATGGTCATAATCGCCCCCGCCACCCCATGCCCGGCACAATCCACCAGCCCCACAACATGCCCCTGATCCGTAGAGCGATAACAATAAAAATCCCCGCCCACCGTATCACGCGGCAGCCAGAGCACAAAATACTCACCCGGAAACTGCTCCGCCAAGGCGCGATCCGGCAACAGACTGTGCTGGATTAAACCTGCATAATCAATGCTGTCGGTAAGCTGGCGATGAGCTTGAGCGATTTGATCATGCGCCTCGGCCAAGGCGTGAGTGCGTTCGGCCACCCGCTGTTCCAAGGTGCTAGTATGCTGGCGAATTTGCTCGGCCATCGTATCGACCGCTTGATGCAACTGCCCGATTTCGTCACGACGCTTAGAGCGCAGACGGGTCTGGTAATTGCCGTCAGCAATCCTCTGCACCGAGTGCGTCAGCCGCGCTAAGGGCGCTAAAACCAAACGGTCTACCCCTAAAGTCGTCGTCAGCAGCAACAGAATAATCAGCCCACCGCCCGCAACCCCTGCGCCAACCAGCAAGTTACGACTGACGATCTGATGGGCGGTTAAATCGATATGAGTCACGACAAACCAGTCCAGCTCCGGCAAATAGCTCAGTGCTGCCAGTTGTTCGCGACCGTTCAGATCCACCCTAGCCAGCGGCGCTTGCAAAGGGTCAGCTTGCGCCTGCTGCTGGAGATCCAGAAATGTTTGTACTGAACGCGGATTATCCAGCCACTGCAACAGCGTCTGGTCGGCTTGTTCGCGGGTTATCGCCGCATACTCGATTAAATCGGGATTGGGATGCGCCATAATGGCACCGTTGTGATCGATTAATACCGTGGTCACGCCGGGTTCCGTCGCTGCGACAAATCGTTGCAGAAACTGCGATAAATTAAATCCGGTACCCGCAATGCCGATCGCGGCGCCTTGGGCATCTGTGACGATCACATTCAACCAAATATTAGTTACTTGCAGCTCGGCATCGGGATTGACATTAATCGCGTAATCTTCAACGGAGGCCAGCGTCGCGAAAAACCAAGCATCGGCGGGATTATCGGCATCGAGGGTATAACGCAACACCGGCTGACCGTCAGAATCCGCATCACCAAAATAGTAATTACCCGTCAGCGCACTGGTGACAAAATAACTGCGGTCGGTAAACCCCTGACTGAACTGGGCCACTTCTCGCGCCCAACGCGCCTGTTTCTCAGAATCGCCTTCATCCACCAACCATTCTTGCAGCAGGGGTGACTCAGCCAAACGCTGTGACAAGGCCAGATCGCGTCCGATGACCGCAAGAATCCGCTGTTGGGTTAGTAAGGTATGATTACGCGCAAAGCCCTCACCAAAATGACTGCGAATATTCTCAACCGCCCACAACCCAACCAACAACGCTAACAGCAAGGTTACGATGGCCAGCGCCACCAGCACCAGTGCGGTTTTCAGACGTAAGCCCATGACTACACTCCAATCCACGCCTCACTGAGGCTCAAGGTATGCACCCGCAGTCGAAACCGGCGCGCCTCACCCTGTTCCACTACATCGACTTGTAAACTATCCCAAAATAACTGCCAAGGCAAGGTTTCGACGGTGCGTAAATACTCCAGCAAGGCCAGATAATCACCGGCTAATTCAATCACCATACTGTGCTGGAAGATTGTTGGCATTCCCTCGTCATTGGCCGTGATTAATGCCCGGGGGGGTTCGCTGTACACCCCCAGCATGACCAATCCATGACTTTCAGCGATTAAATCAGTTAACAGATCCGACATTTGCTGAGGCGCAACAAAATCGAGCATTTCATCACGCAGTTGTCGATCCAGTTCATCAATGGTCAAACGCAACTGCTCAATCTGTTCCCGCACCGCCACTCTGGGGTCTTCACCTTCACGGCTACCTAAGACGATCTCCTCTGCGGTTAACGCCTGTTCTTGGGTCTGCAAGGCTTGAGTCTGCTGCCTGGTAGCGTCCCATTGACGATTCAGCGGCGCCAGCCACAACAGATCAAGCACCAGCCATACCACAACCACGGCGGTCACGCTTAATAACAGCCGTTCGCGCACCGCCAAAGCATCGATGCGCTGCAATACAACTTTGAGCGTAGCCATTAGCGTACCGCTTGGCGGATACGCTCACGACAGGCGTCCGCACTGAGGGGCTGGCCTTGGGCATCATAACAGGGCGTGACCAAGACAAAATCCAACTGGTTTGGATCGGCAGTAGACCGCTGCACGGCTAAGCGATTAAATAATTTACCTGCAAACCACGGTTCAGTGGCCAAGGCTTGCAAATACTGTGGTAACCGTGCGGCATCCAAGGTTGTGCCCTCCAACACTAACTCACTACCGCCATTGGCCAGCGCAATCGTGCGCAACCATAAGCCTTCGGGGGGATGCCGTCCTAAAGCGGTGAGCTTGCCCGAAAATCCATCAAGATTGCCAAAATCCTGCCCAGACACAGTGCCCAACAGCGCCTGCTTGGCGCGCTGTTCCTGCTGCAAACGCGCCAGACGTTGTTCTAATACCGTTGTGGTTTGACGCGATTCCAGTGCGGCACGGCGCTGGGTGAGTGCGGCTTGCCGACGATCCAACTCTGCCTGTTGCTGGGCATTGAGCTGGCGTTGCCCACTCAACTGCCACTGCTGCCAAGCCCCCCACAGCAGCAAAACGATCAGCACCGCACCGACCCCAGCGAGCAAACGCACCGCTGCGAAAGGTTCAACCTGGCCGAGCAGTTGGGGTACAAACAGATTAACCTGCTGTCTCATGGCGTGGCTTCGACTCGGTGGGTGGTAGCGGTAAAATGCCCCCCAATGCCAGGGCGGCGATGGCGGACAATTGCGCCGGTGAGTCCGCAATCCACTCTACAACCCGGGCTAAAGGCAAAAGTTGGGTCGGCAACCCCAGACTGGCGCTGACGGCTTGGGTAAGTGGCTCGACGCTAGCATCCACCGGCACCATCAGCAAACGCCGAGGGGGTGCCAGCCCAAACTGGCTATCGTAATAATCCATTGTGCGTTGTAACTCTAAGGCTAAGCGTTCATGCGGCTCATCACCGGGAATGCTGTGACTGGATCCGGTCAATAGGGTTAATCCGTAGTCTAATTCGCGCGCTAGATAAAGCTGCCCCCCGCGACTGATTTGGATAACCCCGCTCTGGGGCAATAAACACAGAGTCACCACGGTTTCAGTCGTCGCGTAGGTGGCGCGTTCACTGAGATTACGCAGAGCCAGCTCAGCAATGCCGATGGTCTGCGGTTTCAGCCCCGCGCTAGCGGCCAGTTGCGCCCAGTGCTGTAACGCACTAAAACGGGCAGCCGCCACCGACAGCATTTTAGGACGCCCCCGATGGCGGGAATCGGGAATCTCAAACGCATCGAGCACCGCTTCTGCCGCCGGATAATCCAATAAGTCTTTAATCCGCCAGCGCAGCGAGGCCAGTAACTCATCCTCTGTCACCGGTGGGCGTTCAATATGCAGCAGTTGGTACTCACCGGGTAATAAGCTTAACACCGCTGGGCACCCCCGCAGGCCATGCTGAGACACCCAGTCGCGCAGCAAGCGCTGTCTGTCCTCCGCAGCATCCACATCGGCTTGTGACAGCATCTGTAAACGGGGTCTGACCGGGGAGCCAACCTTAAGACCGATTAACGCCAGTTGCCGCGCCCCACAGGCCAGCCCAACGGTATATCGAGAGCGATTAAAAACACTGAACTTTAGCATCTTTGCTTTCATAGTAAGGTATCGTGTATTATACCCCTATTCGAATCAATAATTATTGACAGTCGGCATGGGGAAAAACTATGATACGACTTATCTCCCTATCACTTGCTAGCGTTGGGCTGGCACACTTATTGTGTGGCCCATTGGCATACGCCGAGATACGCGACCCCACCCAAGCACCGCGTCCCGCTCAACCTACCGCCTCGGTGGCCAACCCGACTCATACGGCGAATCGCAACTTCACCTTGCAAATGACCTTGGTCTCTACCGAGCAACGCTATGCAATTATTAACAACCGTATAGTATATGAAGGTGAAACCATTGGCACTGCTGAAGTGCTAGCGATTGAACACAGCCAAGTGCAATTGCGTGACAGACAAGGCGCGTTCACCATCGAGATCGCTATTCTACCCGATAACACCCGCCCAGGTCTGTGGGGAACCCAATGACCGCCGTCAATACCCCCCTCCCCATGCCCAGCACAGATAAGCGGCGCAAAATTCGCATCGGCGACTTGCTGGTTAATCACCAGATCATCTCGGCTGAACAGTTGCAACAGGCGCTGGCGGAACAAAAACGCACCGGGGATAAACTAGGCCGCACGCTGATTGAGCTGGGCCTGATCAGCGAAGAACGGCTGCTCGACACCTTATCGAGTCAGTTGAATATCCCGCAAGTCAATCTGCGGCAGTTTCAACTCCGCCCTGAGCTGGTCAAACGCCTGCCTGAAACCGCTGCGCGGCGCTTTCGCTGCATTGTGCTGAGTGAATCCAACCGAGGCTATGTGGTCGGCATGGCCGATCCCACCGATTTATTCGCCCTCGACGAAGTGACGCGCTTGTTAGGGGGCGCGGTCAGCATCGCCTTGGTTCGAGAAGCCGATCTGCTCCGCACCTTCGATACGGCGTATCGGCGCACCGATGAAATCAGCGAGCTGGCTCAGGCGCTGGGTCAGGAAATGGCGGCTGGGGATTTCGACATCAGTCAACTGGCTGTCGGCGATGATCTGCCCGATGCGCCCGTGGCGCGGCTGTTACAGACCCTGTTTGAAGACGCCGTGCAAGTGCGTGCTTCCGATATTCATATTGAACCCGATGCCCAGGTCTTGCGGGTGCGGC
>PWUP01000219.1 GCA_003562535.1 Gammaproteobacteria bacterium
GTCGAAAATTAAGCCAGCATTTAATCGAACGCGCCCGTGCGGGGCTGCAAGTGGTGTTGTTGTATGACGATATCGGCTGCAAGAACCTACCTCAGTCGTACCTCGATGAGCTGGAAACCGGCGGGGGGACGGTCAGTAACTTCAGCCCCCGCAATACCCGCTCCGTCGGTTTATTCGAGCGCTTTCGGCTGAATTTCCGCAATCATCGTAAAATCGTGATTGCCGACGGACAGCGCGCCTGGATTGGCGGGCATAATGTCGGGGTTGAGTACATTGGGCAGCACCCACGGCTCAGTCCCTGGCGTGATACCCATGTGGAGCTGCGCGGACCAGCAGTTCTGGCGTGCCAAGTCGCGTTTGCGGAAGACTGGCACTGGTCAACCCAAACCATATTGTCCTTAAACTGGCAGCCGCGCACTGTACCCGAGCATAACCGTAACGTTCTGGTGGTGCCGTCTGGGCCGGCGGATGAGCTGGAAACCTGTGCCTTGCTGTTTGTGCAAGCCATTAATCGCGCTCATCGGCGCTTGTGGATTGTCAGTCCGTATTTTGTGCCGGAAGCCAGTGTGATTGCTGCGTTGCAATTAGCGGTGTTACGCGGCGTGGATGTCCGGGTGTTGCAACCTTCCCGTCCTGACCATAAATTAGTGTGGTTAGCCAGTTATGCCTATCTCAGCGAAACCGATCCGCTGGGGGTGAAATTATATCGTTATCAGCAAGGTTTTCTGCATCAAAAAGTGGTGTTGGTGGACGATGATTTATGCCTGGTCGGCACCGCGAATTTCGATAATCGGTCATTTCGGATCAATTTCGAGATTACCGTTGTCGTGGCCGATCATGAGTTTGCCGCCCAAGCCGCCACCATGCTGGAGGCCGATTTTGCCGCCAGCCGTCGCTGGACGCTGCAAAACTATTTGGACAAACCCCTGCCGTTTCGCCTAGCCTGCCGTGCGGCCAGGTTGTTATCACCGATTTTATGAGCGGCTACCCGGATCAAACCATCTCGCCCAGTTTAGGTCTAGGGTTTAAGCACATCGCTTTATTCTGGAATCGTTCAATTGATGACCCGTCTCTGCCATAGCGCATTATTAGGTTTACTGCTGGGAGTGTTAGCCTGCACCCCCACGCCGGACACCGATCCAGTCGCCCCCTCGACACCGGCGCCGGATCATCGGCGTTATAATCCTGAAGAACTGGCGCTAAGTCCAGCGCCTGAGTCCGCAGCAAATCGAGAGATGTAATGTATAAATTGCTTTTTTTAATATTATTTTCTAGCACACTCCTCGCCACCGAGGTCGAGCCGTTACAGCCCCTGACCACTACCCGACCGGCTCCAGCCTTTAATTTTCCCGATAGAGATGGCGTGGCCCATACCTTACAAGACTATGCTGGTCAGGTCTTAGTGGTGAATTTCTGGGCGACGTGGTGTCCTCCTTGCGTTCGGGAATTACCGGCGCTGGATCGTTTACAGCAGCAGTTGGCTGCCGATGGCGTGGTGGTCTTGGGGGTTAATCTTGGCGAATCCGCTGAAGAGATCGACACGTTTCTACAACGGGTTGTGGATGTGGAGTTTACGCTGCTATTGGATCCGGTAATGCACGCCAGCAGGGAATGGGGCATCCGTGGTCTGCCGACGACTTACATCATCGACGACCACGGCACTATTCTCTTTGAGGTGTTGGGCGACAAGCACTGGGATGATCCGGTAATCGTCGAGCAGATTCGTGCTGTGACAGCGTCGGTGAACTAGCCGTCGTTATCCCGTGCAGCGGCAACCAGTTGTTGCAGTTGTGACACGCTGACGGCTCCGCGCACAATCTCTTCACCGATGATAAACCCCGGTGTGCCGTTAATGCCCAGTTGCTGAGCCAGCATCTGGTTGCGTTGCAACGTCGCGGTAATCGCCGGGTCGTGCATGTCCAGTTGCAATTGCTCTACATCCAAGCCAATATCCTGAGCAATGCTCAATACTCGGTTTTCATTTAAGGCGCCACGCGCCTGCATGAGTGCGGTATGCAAAGCGGCATATTGTCCCTGGCGCTGTGCCGCCAGAGCCGCTTGCGAGGCCACCAAGGAATCAGCTCCTAAGATGGGAAACTCCTTCATCAGGATTTTTACTTGGTTGTCGCTTTCAGTTAACGCCATTAAATCATTAAACACTCGCCGACAATAGCCACAGTTATAATCAACAAATTCAATAATGGCGACATCACCGTCTGGATTACCCAGCATGGGCGTATCGGGAGTGTTGTACAACTCATCGTGCAAACGGCGTAAGGCATTCTGATACTGCTGAGCCTCGGCTTGCTGTTGCTGTTGTTGCCACAACTGAATGGCTTCAACAATCACTTCAGGATTAGACAAAATGTACTCACGAATCCGTTCGTCAAACTCCGCTTCACTCTGCGCAACACTGGGGGCTATCAACCCCAGTGCTAACGTCAGTAACACAGCACCTGCACATCGGCTAGCATAGCTCATCGTAAGTCCTCGGTCAGTGGATAAATAGGGCATGAAAAATACAATCGGTCACACGTCTCCATAAGTTTGCCCTTGGCCGATCCAGCGGGCAATAATCGCCTCGACAGCGTGTGGATAGTCGGCTAATAAAGTGTCTGCGGTTTGGCGAATAGGTTCAATCAGTTCGCCATCGCGTACTGGATCAGCGATGCGAAACTGCATCAGTCCGGTTTGACGGGTGCCGAGTACCTCCCCAGGGCCGCGCAGCTCCAGATCGCGTCGGGCAATGGCAAACCCATCCGTCGTCGCACGCACAGCCTCTAGGCGCGCATAAGCCACTTGCGACAATGGGGGACGATACAGCAACACACAGAAGCTGTTGGCCGATCCCCGCCCGACTCGACCGCGTAATTGATGCAACTGCGCCAGCCCCAAGCGTTCCGCGTTTTCGATAATCATCAACGAGGCATTAGGCACATCAACGCCTACCTCGATCACCGTGGTGGCCACCAGCAGGGCGAGTTCACTGCTTTTGAAAGCGGCCATCACCGCTTCTTTTTCAGCGGCTTTGAGCCGCCCATGCACCAAACCAATGCGCAATTCAGGCAGCAACTCGCTCAAACGGGTGGCGGTGTCCTCAGCAGCTTGGGCTTCGAGTTGAGTGGATTCTTCAATCAAGGGGCACACCCAATAGGCTTGGCGACCACTGCCGCAGGCCAGACGAATGCGCTCGATGACTTGATCGCGGCGTGATTCACTGATCACCACGGTGGTGACGGGTGTGCGCCCTGGGGGCAGCTCATCAATAATCGAGGTGTCGAGATCGGCATACACACTCATGGCTAGTGTGCGCGGTATCGGTGTTGCGGTCATGATGAGCTGATGCGGACAATACGCCCCCCGGCGGCCTTTCTCCCGCAATGCCAGACGCTGATGAACGCCAAAGCGGTGTTGTTCATCGACAATGACTAAGACTAGATCATGGAACTCAACATCGTCTTGGAACAAAGCGTGGGTGCCGATAATCATCTGGGCTTGACCGGAGCGCAAGGCGTCCAGTGCCGCTGTGCGCGCACTGCCCTTAGTGCGCCCGCTCAGCCAAAGCAGGTGAACGCCCAACGGTTGCAACCACTGGCTCAGGGTACGGTAATGCTGTTCGGCTAATAACTCGGTCGGTGCCATGAGCACAGCTTGCCCAGCCGATTCCAGCGCGTGCAGGGCAGCGAGGGTTGCCACCACTGTCTTGCCGGAACCCACATCACCTTGAATCAGCCGCAACATCGGTCGGGGCTGGCGCAAATCACTGGCAATTTCCGCGCATACGCGCTGTTGAGCCGCCGTCAGTTCGAACGGTAACGCCGCGAGGAACTGCTGACGCAAGGGGCCATCGGTGTTCAATGCCAGTGCCGGATTGCGGCGGATACGCTGACGGAGTTCACGCAGACTCAATTGATGCGCCAAGAGTTCTTCAAAAATCAGCCGGTGTTGCGCCGGATGTTGCCGTTGCGCGAGTAGGGCCGCATACTCGGGCGGTGGGCGGTGCAGCAGGTGCAAGGTCGCATTGATATCGGGCAAACCCAAGGGTTGGCGCAGCGCCTCGGGCAAGGGATCGCTTAACGGCTGGTGGTGTAAACTGTGCAGCGCCTGCTCAATTAAACGCCGTAAACTGGGCTGACGCAGTCCCTCGGTGGTGGGATAAATCGGCGTTAAACATTCGGCAAACGGCGGCGGCTCGTCTTCCGACAGGATATGGTACTCTGGATGAATCATTTCCAGCGAAGTGGCCCCCATGCGAACCTCACTAAAACAACGCAGACGGGTGCCGGGAGTTAAATGTTCGCGTTGCGCGGCACTGAAATGAAAAAATCGTAATACAATAGCGCCGCTGTGATCGCCGAGCTGACACAGCAGCATCGTCCGGCGTTTGTGTACCACATCGACCCGCAGGATTTCACCCTCAATGACCGCCTCCAGACCCACTTGCAAGGCGGTTATCGGGGTGATCTGTGTGCGATCTTGATAGCGCAGGGGTAAATGCATTAACAAATCAACGATTTGA
This sequence comes from Gammaproteobacteria bacterium, assembly GCA_003562535.1. Lineage (GTDB taxonomy): Bacteria > Pseudomonadota > Gammaproteobacteria > Competibacterales > Competibacteraceae > SKOM01. The sequence continues at coordinate 4,520 of PWUP01000219.1, forward strand.
TTAATGCCCAGTCGCGCAAGACGCTCCGCAAGACGCGGCCCCACGCCGGTCAGGGATTGCACGGAGTCGTGTAGATCAGGCACAGTAGTCGTAGAAGTCGTCACCTGCATAGTGTAATACAAAGTGCACTGTGATGATGCACGGGCAACGACTCTACTCAACGCGGATAAGCGCGGGTCATATCCACCGTGTAGATGAACAAGGCCAGCCAAATCAGCCCAAAACTCAGGCCGTGCATTAAGGTAAAGACCTCACCAAACCATAACCCCAGCAGCAGATGGCCGGTGGGGGCAAGATACTGAAAAAAGCCTAGGGTGGCGTAGCGCAAACGCCGCGCCGCATTGGCAAACCATAACAGCGGCAATGCGGTAATCAGACCCGCCTGAGCCAGCAGCACCACGCCCCCGCTGCCTTGACTGAGCATGACCGCACCCTGGGGATCGGCCCAGAGCAAAAACACTACCGCGACCGGTGCTAATAACAGCGTTTCGGCTGACAAACCGAGTAAGCCATCGACGGGGGCGACTTTGCGTATTAAGCCATAGAAACCAAAGGAAAAGGCCAACAGCAATGACACCCACGGAATCGTACCGAGTGCGACGACTTGCCACAAAACCCCCAAGGCCGCCAGCCCAACGGCCACCCATTGCCAAGGTCGCAGCCGTTCTTGTAATAAGGCCACCCCGAGCACAATATTCAACAGTGGATTAATAAAATACCCCAGACTGGCTTGCAGCAACTGCTCATTGCTCACCGCCCAGATAAAGACCAGCCAGTTCAGACTGATCAACGCCGCGGATACGACCAGCCAGCGCAGGAGTTTAAAATCACCCAGAACCCGCCGTAAATCGTTAAACCGCCCAAACCACGCCAGCAGCAGCGCCAGCACCAGCACCGACCACACCACTCGATGGGCGACAATTTGCTCAGCCGGTACCCAACTGACGGTGCGCCAGTACAACGGCATCAAGCCCCAAACACTGTACGCCAGTAAGGCATAGATCACGCCAAGCGTGACTTCATTCTGCGGGGAGCCACTGTTTAGGGGGGCGAGGCGGCCAGCAGGCTGAGCGGAATTGGACATGGATTAGGTTCACTCAAGTTCGGAACAGTGGAACGAATGATCGGTCAGTTGTAAAACAAGCTGTGGCCAGAGATCCAACCAGCAACAGCGGTGATCAAAACCCGCAATCCACTGGCTGCGGGCGCAGGGTTGACGTTCGATGACCGCCGTGTTCAACTTCGGCGGTACTTCGGTATCCTGCTCAGCCAGTACATGCCATTGCGGTACGGCCAGCGGCGGTCGTGTGGCCGGGTTTAATGACCCTAGCAAGGGACTGTAACCGTGGTGCTCGGTCCAGGCTGCGGTGTCAAGGTTGGCCGCTACCGTCACCACAAGCCGAGTTTGCGGCAGATGTTCAGCCATCAGCATGGCGAGTGTGCCGCCGCCACTGTAGCCGATCAAGACCACGGTCGTATTAGGATGCGCATGCAGCACCGTGTGTACAGCGGCAACCAGACTGTCGATCACTGGGGGGCTATAGCGAGCGGCCGTCCACAACCAGGGCGAACACCCCGGAGTGTGCTGCATCCCATGATAACAAGGGCGTCCTAAGTACAGACTGGCCTGTGGGTCTTGAGCCATCAGTTGCAACACCAGTGGCCGCCGCGGCGTGGGGTCAGCCAGAACGCGCCCGTTGTGCCACGGCGAACCGTCGCCATCCAAATAGATATGCAGCACGGTACTGATGGGCACTGCGTTACGGTAAGCCCGATGCGGGAATGGGGCGCCCGCGAGGGTCAGGCGTTGCCAACCCCGCTCTTGGGCGAAGTGATCTAACCGTTGCTGAGGTGTGGCGCAAGCGCTCAATACGGCCCATAAGGCCAAGATTGAACCGCTGCACACGTTCACTCTGACCCGGAGAATAGAATCACAGACGCTGTACAATAAGCGCAATAGGGCTACACTATGATCAGGCATGGGATGTGCTGGCAGTGCTGGGGTCAGTCTCTTCAGCAATCCCCAAAATAGCGAGGTAATTAATCATGTTTCGATCGCGCAACTCTGCAAGCGGTGGTAAACCGTTAGCCGTTAGCCTCGGTCTTGTCCTCACCTTAGGGCTTGGCGCCTGTGTCACCACTGGGGTTGACCCGCAGATGGAAGCCGCCATGGCCGCCGCCGGTGGTGATCCCGATAAAATGCTGGTGGTGGACTGTTTACTGCCCGGCCAAGTCCGTCGCCTAGGCACTCAGGCGACCTTTATTACCGCTCGTCGCCCCGTTCAGACCACCATCAGTCTATGCGAAATTCGGGGCGGTGAATACATCGCTTATGATCGCGCCAATCTGGAAACCGCGCTGCGGTTCTGGTTGCCTTCAGCCGAATCCGGTGACGTGACGGCCCAGAATAACGTCGGAGAAATCTACGAACGTGGCTTAGGTGGCACGGCACCCGATTATGCCCGAGCGGCTGAGTGGTTTCGCCGGGCGGCGGATCAAGGCAGCAGCCGTGCGCAAGCCAACCTCGCTCGCTTGTATGAACAAGGGCTAGGCGTACCGCAAGATCGAGTGACCGCGTTGAATCTTTACCGCCAAGCGGCGGATTTAACTGACGACGAACTGGCCTTTGTCTCCTCGATTGAGGAATTACAACAACGCGCTGCCCGCGCCGAAGCCCGCGCCGATGCGGCTGAACGAGAGGTCAGTCAACTGCGCGGTCAACTCGGTCAGTTACGCGGTCAACTCAGCCAAAAAGATCGCGAGCAAGCCAATATTCGCCAACGCTTGGAACAGGCACGCCAGCAGTTGAGCCAGGCCACAGCCCAGGTCGGTACGCCACAGGCCAGCCTGACTCCTGACTCCGCCACTGAAGTGGTGAGTTTACGCTTGCAGCTTGCTGAAAGTGCTCGTGAGAAAAGCCGTTTAGAGCAAGAAGCCGAACTGCTACAAGCTCGGGTTACCGCCCAAGAACGCGGTATGGCGGCCTTACGCGCCCAGCTTGAGGATACCGAGCGGCAATTGCAGAGCATGCAGCAACAGCGGCAACAACTGGTCAACAGTGATCAGCAACTGCGCGCTCGTCAATCCGAAGAACTGATTCAAGCTCAACGTGAACTCGCCGCCGCCCGTGCGGCATTAGCGCAGCAGGGGCAGCGGATGACGGCCTTGGATGACGGACGGGCTGAAGTGCAGGAATTGCTGCAACAGCTCGGTCAGCGGGGGCAGCGCATCGCTCAATTAGAACAGGCTTTGGAAGAGGCCCAACAACAGCTTGACCGCGAAACCGCACTCAACCGTGAGCTGGAACACGCACGCACCGAATTGGCACAGGCCCGCACTCGGCTGATCGCGCAACGCGAGCGCAGCGAGGAACAAGCAGCCACTGCAGCCGAGCTTGAACGCATGGAGCAGACCGTCGCCGAGCGTAATCAGCGCATCGCTGAATTAGAACAGTCGCTGGCCAGCAGCCGCGCCCGTCTAAGCGAACAAACCAGCTTGGAAGTGCAACAACTGAATTTAGCCTTGGCGCGCCAGCAGCTTGAGGACACTCGTCGGCAGCTCGCTCAAGAACGCGCCACTCGGGGGCAGCAAGAGGCCGCTGAGCTGGATCAACTCATCGGGCAACTGGAAAACCAAGCCCGAGACTTACGCCAGCGTGAACGGCAAATCGAGCAGCTTGAACAACAGCTCAACACCAGCGAACAACGCTTGGCCGAAGCCACGGGTAAGCTGGAGGCGCTGCAATCCGAAACTCAGCACATTCAAA
>PWUP01000135.1 GCA_003562535.1 Gammaproteobacteria bacterium
CATCATAAGTGCGGTCTATGGCGGCAAGATAGTAACTCCAAGTGTACGGCTTGCTTTCGCGTTGGATGACTTTCCAGACGGCGATATCCCCCCAGCGGCGATTGAGGTCGATCAGTGCTTCTTTATAAGGGGCTTCTAAGCTGGCAGCGCGCCGTGCGGTGGCGTTAATGGTTGAACGCATGCCGCTGATTTCATAATTCAGGCGCGTCGCTACCCGCCCTGAGGTGCGTTCCTCGCGGGCGATGATCATATCCTGCACCAGTGCCTCGTAAACCGACTCCGGGGGTAGATCCTGGCCGTCCCAGTTTTCCAAAGCGGCAACGGTGCGCGGCATAATGTTAACGATATGAGGATTATCAATACTGCGCCGCGCCATATCGAGAATCGGCAGCACAAAGGTGACGACAATAAACAGCAGCAAGGGAGCGACCAGCAGAAAGGCAAACAGTTTCTTACGCCGTTCCGCTCGCTTGAGGCTCACCTTCAGGGGGATACCATCGGCAGTCACCATGGTATCGGGCTGCGATGGCGCAGAAACGCTGGCCATGAATGGACTCCGGTGTGTCAGAAGAGCATGGATTAAGACCCGAGTGAGCCTTAGCTCACTCGGGCAGAGCGGGGGTAATTACCGCAGCATCCAGGCGCTGAAGCGCTCACGCAGTTCATCGCCGTAATCGGTCCAGAACTCGTTATCGAGCACGATGGGGGTTTGATAATTATCCGGATGGGTCGGCATGTGGGGGTTCATGTCAATACCCAGATCCGCATGGGTAGAGACCAACGCGGCTGAAGAGGCTCGTGCCGGGCCGTAAGAAATAAACTTGGCCTGATCGGCTAAACGCTGGGTATCGGTCGCCCAGTATAGGTACTCCAAAACGGCCTCGACATTATCGCCACCAGCGGGTATAACCCAACCATCCCATTCGACAATTTGCCCGTCCCAGATAATAGCAAACGGTTGACCTTCGACTTCAGAGGCATCAAACATCCGCCCATTATAGCCCGTCGCAAAAGCCACTTCGCGGTCAGCCAGCAGTTGGGGAGCTTGGCTGCCTTCACTCCAGAAGACCAGATGGTCTTTAATGGTATCGAGTTTGTCAAACGCCCGTTGTACGCCTTCCGGAGTACGCAGTTCATCGTAAATCTCATCGATTGGTACGCCATCGGCATACAGCGCCCATTCGAGGTTAGCGGCTGGCCGGTTTTGGATGGCGCGCTGACCGGGGAAATTCTCTACATCGAAGAAATCATTGATGGTACTCGGCTGTTGGTCGGCTGGAAACATGGTGGTGTTAATGGTCATCACCGTCGAATACACAATTTGCGGGATGAAGCAGTCGCCTTCCAGTGACCCGGGCAGAAAATCCTCGCTGGCCGGTGTGCCGTCTGGAGCGGGAGCCAGCATGGTGTCGTAATCAATTTCAACCAGCAGCCCCTCATCACAGGCTAATTGAGCATCAGAGGGCAGCATATCGACTAAATCCCAAGTCACATTACCCGCCTCTGCTTGCGCACGGATGCCGGCTAAGGCGTTGGCGGAACCATCGTCATTGATGAGGGTGATATGCGGGTTCAGCTCCATATACGGTTGATGATACGCCCGATTTTGGCTGGCGGTATAAGCGCCGCCCCAGGACACGACGGTCAAGGAGATGGGGTCATTGGCCCAACTGGCCGTTGCTCCCAAGCCCAGCCCTAAGGCAATACTGGTGGCGATAACGGATTTCATGGGTTTGTTCATAGAGATGGTGCTCCTCTGTTAACTGCCGAATCAACGGCCTTTTATCACTCGTGAATGAATGGATAATGCAAGACGCATGAGGCTAGGGTTGCGATTAGCTCGGATCCAATGCCCGACAATCCTCAACGATCCAGCCGATTGTGATTTGCGCTCCCTCTCTCAGCGAAGCATGTCCCTGTGAATTAGGGATTTTGACAATGAACTCATCATTACCACACGCATTAATCCGTGTGCGGATATGATCCCCGAGATAGATCAATTCTTCCACTCGGGCTGCGAACACATTGGGTACTGTGCCCGGTTCGGGGTTAATGCGCACCCGCTCAGGGCGCAACGATAGGGTGGTGTATTCACCCACCCCCCCCACATTAACCTGCAAGGCCTGAACGATATCACCGTTGTCTAAACGTACCGTGCAGTTGTTGCCATTAGATTCAGTGACTTGACCGTGCAGTTGGTTATTCTCACCGATGAACTGCGCGACGAAGGCATTGCAGGGGCGTTCATAGAGATCAGCGGGCGAGGCCAATTGCTGAATAATTCCATCGTCAAATACCGCAATGCGGTCAGACATGGTCAGCGCCTCAGACTGATCGTGGGTCACATACACCACGGTTACTCCGAGATTGTCGTGGATATGTTTGATTTCATACTGCATATTTTCCCGCAACTGCTTATCCAATGCGCCAAGAGGTTCATCCATTAATACTAAATCAGGTTCAAACACCAAAGCGCGGGCCACCGCAATTCGCTGCTGTTGGCCACCCGACAGTTGTGCCGGGCGACGGTTGCCGAATGCCCCCATTTTGACCATATCCAGCGCTCGTTGTACTTTGCGCTTGATCTCATCCTTGGGGATACGACGCACTTCAAGCGGAAACGCCAGGTTCTCGGCCACAGTCATGTGCGGAAACAGGGCGTAGTTCTGGAACACCATGCCGATACCGCGTTTGTGCGGAGGCACATGGTTAATCGGTATCTTATCGAGCAGGATCTCGCCGTAAGTTGCCGTTTCAAAACCGGCTAACATCATCAGGCAAGTCGTTTTGCCCGATCCACTGGGGCCGAGCATGGTCAGAAATTCACCACGGGCAATATCAAGGTTCAGATCTTTGACGACTAGAGTTTCGCCGTCATAGCTTTTCTGAACCCCGTTAAACTGGACGTAAGCCTCGGTATTTCCGTCAGTCATCAGTGTTTCTGACGCTCCTTGGTTATGTGCGAATAGTGTGCATTATGGACAGTCGCTAAAAATTGTAAGCAGATAATCGAACTCAGCACAAGTGGCCTCTGGTCTATTACAACACAATAGGGCAATACAGCAAAAAACGTGCCGCCCTTTGCAATCAATGAGTTATTGGGGTATTAAGCCAGAACCCCTCTTTTTTTTGCACCGTATTGGGAAAGGCGCACTGTAATAGGGCAAAAGCAGCGCAGGCTGTGTGCTGAGTCCGTCCAAATCAATAACCGGAGTAATCATTCAGTCCCCTCTCCCAAAGGGAGAGGGAGCTTAAGGCAGGGCAGGGCTGATGGCGAATTGTGCGTCTACAGTGCTAGGCGCGCTTTACATTACGCACTCGGCGATACAGATCGTGGGTTTGTTGCGCCACACTGTGCCAACTGTAATTTTGCTCAACCCGCTCACGGCCTGCTCGTCCCATCCGTTCTAATAAATCAGGATCATTAGCCAAGCGATTAATCGCTTCAGCCAAACCCTGCTCGAACTTACTCGGCGCACTGGGATCATGCGGTGGTTCGGGATCGAGCAGTGGGTCAACCAGTAAGCCGGTTTCACCATCAACCACCACTTCTTTAATGCCGCCGACTGCACTGCCGACAACGGGAGTGCCGCAGGCCATTGCTTCCAGATTGATCAGGCCAAAGGGTTCGTAAATTGATGGGCAACAGAATATGGTCGCATGAGAATACAGGACAATAGTTGTGGCGCGTGGCAACATTTTGGGCAACCAGACGATGCCCGAGCGCCGTGCTTGCAGCTCTTGAACCATATCTTCGGTATCGCGTTGCATCACCCGAGTGTCGGCATCGCCTGCACACAACACCACTTGTAATTTAGGATCAAGGTGGGGAATGGCTTGCAGCAGATAATATAAGCCTTTCTGGCGGGTAATTCGCCCGACAAACAGCACAAACGGGCGATCTGGGTCAATACCGAGCTGTGCCAAGGTATCAGGGTCATGAGTGGCTTGGTATTGGTCAACATCGATGCCATTAGGAATGACCGTGACCCGTTGTGGGTCAACCTGGAACAGCCGCACGATATCATCATGGGTGCTTTTGGACACGGCGATGATGGCATCGGCCATTTCCAATGCCGTTTTCTCAACCCAACTGGACAGTTCATAACCTCGACCCAGTTGGTCGCGTTTCCAAGGGCGCAATGGCTCCAAAGAATGAACTGTGATGACTAAAGGAATGCCATACAGAAGTTTGGCTAAAATACCGCTGAAATGTGCATACCAAGTGTGGCAGTGGATGATTTCCGCGTGTTCGCCTAAATCGTCATCAATGCCTTGGCCGACGAAAGCCAAACAGGTGCTCAGCGCCTTTAACGGCGAGACTAAGGATTGAGAACAACCCGCAAAATGGGTGGTATCGACTTTAATCCCGCGAACGTAGAGCTGCCCGTCGTCGAAATTTTGCTCATGGAAGGTACGCACTTCCACCGGACCGAGCTTAGCGAGTTCCCGGGATAGGTATTCGACATGAACCCCGGCGCCGCCATAGACATGAGGGGGGTATTCGTTCGTGGTCAGTAACACGCGCATGGGCATTCCTTCAACAGGTACTATTGGGGACGATAATACTTACAGTAAGGCTTGATTATGCCATCAGTTGCTAAAAATTTCTACTGCGTCTAGGGTCGTTCACGGCGCTGGGCTTTGACGCTGACAGGTGTAAACCGGTACTCTATTTGCCTCACTACTACGCACGACGATTTGGAAAATCATACCATGCAGCGCTACTTAGTCGGATTGATTGACCGCTTGGATCTGGTGTTCATTCTATGGTTATTGCCGCTATTTGCCTATGTCTATTGGGCTTCGCAGGAGTTTATGCTCGGCGCGCGGTTGTTTCCCAGCTATGTGGCTTTGTTGGGTATGGCATTAATCGGGATCGAGCTGTTGCGGCGCGTAGTGAAACGCGGTATCACCGTAGCCGATGAGGGGCCGGCCACCGCCGATTTGGTGCTGGATGAGGAGCAGCGCAGTTTGGCCGGTTACGGTCGTGGTCTATTGATGTTTGCTTGGCTGGCGGGGTTTTACTTGCTGATTTATCTGATCGGCATGCTGTGGGCAACCGCCGTGTTCGTGCCGCTGTTCTTATTGGTGCAATTTCGTGCTTCGTGGTGGATCAGTGGTCTGTTAGCGCTAGGATTGATGGGCTTGATTTACGGTTTACATATCACCCTGCGACTGCGCTGGCCGCAGGGTCTGTGGTTAAATTGACGGATTGATGATCACTCGCTAGACGCCACCGGCGCGATGGGGCTGAGCCGCCAAATATCTCGGTTGTAATCACTGATCGTCCGATCGGACGAAAACCGGCCACTGGCCGCCGTATTCAAAATACTTCCGGTCAGCCATTGGGTCTGATTAGCAAAGCGCGCATCGACAGCCAGTTGCGCATCGATATAACTGCGGAAATCCGCTAAGGTCAGCCACGGATCGGCAGGGCTGCGCAAGGCATCCAGAATGGGTCGAAACAAACCGGCTTCAAACAGACTGAAATGGTCCACTTCCAGTAACTGAATCACCGCTCTTAGCTCAGCATCGGCGGCAATGATACTGTGTGGGTCATAATGCTGGCGGGTGGTTTCGGCCTGTTCGGCATCCAGCCCGAATAAAAAGAAATGCTCCGCTCCGACGGCATCGCGAATTTCAATATTGGCCCCGTCCAGAGTGCCGATGGTGAGCGCGCCGTTCATCATGAATTTCATATTACCGGTGCCGGAGGCTTCTTTGCCGGCAGTGGAAATCTGTTCGGAAAGATCCGTACCCGGACAGATCCACTCCATAGTGCTGACCCGGTAATTGGGCAGAAAAGCGACCCGCAGCCAATCGTGCAAATCCGGGTCACGGTTGATCACTTTGGCGACATTATTGACCAGTTTGATGATCAATTTGGCCATGGCATAGCCCGGAGCGGCTTTACCGCCGATCAATACACAGCGCGGGACTAAGCCTTCGTAATCCCCCGATTTCAGGCGATGATAGCGGTGAATAATGTGCAGCACATTCAGCAGTTGGCGCTTATACTCGTGAATCCGCTTGACCTGAACATCAAACAGCATACTGGATTCGAAAACGCTGCCGCATTCTTGCTGTAATCGTTCGACCAATCGCTGTTTATTCACGGCTCGTGCTGCCGCCCAACGGCTGTGAAACGCTGGATCTGTGGCGTAAGCTTCTAAGCCATGTAAGCGTTCGAGGTCGGTCACCCAGTCGGGGCCGATGGTATCGCTAATCAGTTCCGCCAAGGGTCGATTGCAGGAGGCCAGCCAGCGCCGGGGAGTCACCCCATTGGTTTTATTATTAAACCGTTGTGGCCACAGGGCGTGAAAATCATGGAATAAACCCTCACACAGTAATTTCGAATGGAGTGCGGCCACTCCATTGACCGAGAAACTGGCCACAATGGCCAAATACGCCATACGCACCATCGGTTCATGGGTGTCCTCAATTAAGGACAAGCGTTTGAGTATGTCCTGATTGCCTGGCCAGCGGCTGGCAACCTCGCTTAAAAACCAAGCATTAATAGCATAAATAATGTCCAGATGCCGTGGCAGCAACTGTTCAAACAAGCGGACCGGCCAGCGTTCCAGGGCCTCGGGCAATAAAGTATGGTTGGTATAGGCCATGGTCGAGGTGGTGATCTCCCACGCCCTATCCCAGTCCAGACCGTGGACATCCATCAGCAACCGCATGAGTTCGGCGACGGCAATACTCGGATGCGTGTCATTAAGCTGAAAACAGTGTTGCGCTGCAAAGTCATTAAATACTGGGCCATGGTAATGAATCCAGCGGCGCAGGGTGTCTTTCAGGCTGGCGGAGGCGAGAAAATACTGTTGCCGCAAGCGCAGTTCTTTACCGTTTTCACTGGCGTCATTGGGGTACAGCACTAAGGTAATGGCTTCTGCGGCTGTTTTAGCCGCTAAGGCTTCCGGGTAACTGCCGGCATTAAATTCATTAAGATCGAATTTATCCGTCGCATTAGCCGACCACAAACGCAGGGTATTGACCGTATCGTTACGGTAACCAGGTACGGGTAGATCATAGGGCAGAGCCACGACATCGTGGGTATCAATCCAACGCCAGCGTTTTTGGCCTGTCGAGTCCAGATAATGTTCGCTGCGACCGCCGAATTCCACCCGTTGTGCCAGTTCAGGGCGACACAGTTCCCACGGGTGACCATCTCGTAACCACGCATCCGGCTCCTCAACTTGATAACCTTCCTGAATGTTTTGTCGGAACATGCCGTATTCATAACGCAGCCCGTAGCCGATCACCGGGAGCTGTAGGGTGGCGCATGAATCCAGTAAGCACACGGCCAGCCGTCCCAAACCGCCATTGCCTAAGCCCGCATCGTGTTCTTGGTCGAGCACATCCTCTAGCCGCAAACCCAGTGTGTCTAGGGCTTGCTTCACGGCGTCATGCAAACCCAAATTGAGCAGACTGTCTTCCAAGCTGCGGCCAATAAGATATTCCAGTGATAGATAACAGACCTGCCGAGTACGGTTATCGGCATAGGCGTGTCGAGTGCGTTTACCGCGCTCAATCAAACGGTCACGCAGGGTTAAGGCCAAGGCTTGAAAAACGTATTGTGACGACCCGTTCAGAGGGTCGCGACCTAGGGTGTAGGTAAAATACCGGTTAAAATCGGCGACGATGGTTGCTGGGTCATTGGCGAGTTGGGGTGGGCTGATAAGGCGCTCATTTTGGGATAGGGTTTGATCGTTCATAAGGCTCGCACGTTAGTTATAGGTTAGCAGCAGGACATGACATGTACTGTAGCAAAAATTTATGACACACTTGCGATGCGCAGTTAACTTTACCATCAGCGGGCGGTCTTTAATGCAGAATTACTCAATATTCAGCCTAGCGCGGAATGCGCTCAACCATCATCAGCATTGGCAACGGGCTTGGCGTAGCCCAGTACCGCGTCCTCAGTACGATGCCCTCATTGTCGGTGGCGGCGGGCATGGGCTGGCCACGGCCTATTACTTAGCCAAGGAACACGGTCTCACTAATATTGCTGTTCTGGAGAAAGGCGGCTTGGGCGGGGGTAACATCGGACGCAATACCACGATTGTGCGCTCCAATTACCTCTGGGATGAGTCTGCGCTGCTCTATGAACAGGGCTTGAAACTGTGGGAAGGGTTGAGCCAGGAGCTGAACTATAATCTGATGTTCAGTCAGCGGGGGGTGCTGAATCTTGGTCATAATCACCACGATATGCGTGAAATCCACCGGCGGGTGAACGCCAATCAACTCAACGGCATCGATGCCGAAGTGG
>PWUP01000305.1 GCA_003562535.1 Gammaproteobacteria bacterium
CCTTGCCCCCGGTAAAGCGCGTCCATAAGGCGTCACCAAGATCGATTAAATCCAAGCGGATCGATTGCAGATTAGCCAGTTTATCGCAGGCTGAGACCAATAAACCCGGCCCCTGAGCCGTGCGTAAATGGTCTAGATACGCCCGTTTGCGTTCCTGCCATGGGGTTTTTGCCCCAGCGGCATTGGGTACGCCATCAGTGCAGAACTCGACCAGTGCCAAGACTTCGTTCCCGAAAGTGTTGCGAATTGTAGGTGCCCAGTGAGCGCCCGCATCTTCTAAGACATCATGCAGCAGCGCGGCGATAATTTGATTTTCATTGCCATCATGGCGCTGTACCAGCATGGCCACCGTGACGGGGTGAGTAATGTAGGGCAGTGGGATACCGTGGGCGTTGTTTGTGCCCTTGCGGAACTGACCGGAGTGCGCTTGCGTGGCTAACTGCAAGGCATCATTAAAGCGTTGGATCATATCAACGAGTTCACGGGATGAACGTGATCGATGGGTAAAAATCCGCGTCCCTGCGTGCGTACTAAAGAGAGAGGTTTTAGAAACGCAATGGCTGATCTAGGTTTAACCGTGTTGTTCGTTCACCGGAACCAACGGAGGTACGGTGGCCTCTTGGCTTGGGGTGTGCACTGAGCCGATTACACTGCTGACCTCGTGCTCGTAAATCTCATGTTCGTAGACTAGGCCAACGAAATAGGCTACTGCGAACAGCACGGTGATAAGTGGAATAGCTCTCATTTGGGCACCTTAAGCGTTATTAATAACAATTCGCATTTACTATAACAGTGCTCAGTCAAGCTTGCAAGAGCTTGGGGGTAATTAATTGCCGGTTATATGCTGGTGCATGGGTAGAATATTTGTCTGAATCAGCCGGCAAACAGCACTTGCCCAACACGTTTAATATGGTCTTGCAACTCAGGATTTTCGATCTGGTCGTAAAGTGCAAGGTCTATCGAGTAGGGCAGTAACAAATCGTCGAGTTCCTGCTCCAGTTGATTAAATGTTGGCCAATCCAGATCGCCGATGAGGGTGAGGTCGATATCCGAACCACGGTGAAACTGACCCTTAGCTCGCGAGCCATAAATAATGACTTGTTTAACCTGCGTATAACGTTCAAACACACAGCATAGTTTACTGATGTCCTCAGCAGAGAGGCCAAACCGTTTTGCCGTCATCACAGTGGCTCAGATTGCTGGTTGAGTCGCTCTCGTAATGCCGTAAATGTTTGCGCAAGCTCTTGAAATAATGTGGCGTATTGCTGGCTAATATTGATCAAGATCTCGTTGGCGGTTGCCTCGTTATAGGTATGCACGGTGCGGTTTCTATCTTGCAGCATCGCCATCCAAGCATGGCCATCGCTGATCAACTGGCGTTTGAAGGCTTCACGGATCGCGTCTCTCGATCCGGCAATATTGGTGCTCCCCTGCCAAACCAGATAGTCGCGCAGCAGGTTCCACGCCAGCTCGTAGGTGAATTCAAACGCCTGAATCGTGCCTTGCTTTTCTAAGTCGCTGAGTGGGCGCTGCGCCATCAACGTCAGAGCATCAGTCAGTTGAGCGTAGGCTTTGTTAAAATTGGCAAAGCGTTGTTGCCAGCGAATGTCTTGGTGGTTCATGCAAGAGGTTACTATTACTGCCTTATTGGTTGATGAATCCGGTGCAAATTAAGTCGCTTAAAGCATGGCATGGCTATTTAATTGCAAGCTGTTTGATTTTGCTGTCGTTGTAAACCACCTTGTCATCTTCAATACGTACCGATCCTGTAGATACCAACATTTTATAAACATTATCAATAAATTCTGGAGTCTCTTTAAGCTTGTTTTTTATACTGTTGAGTAGCGTGTCAGTTTTTGCCGGTCGGTTTTTTGTGTAAGTGATCAAATGCGAACAGTAAAGCGCTAGAGCGGTTTGTATTTCTGTTGCATTAGGCCCATTATCCTTGTTTTTAGTGGATTTCGATAACCCTATGCGCTCTGCTGTGCGTCCATGCTTTTTCAACAGATCAACCGTATGATCCAAGTCGGCATCATTTGACACAATCGCAAAATGGGTATCCGTAGAAAGTGCCTGCATTAATGCACCTGCCGTGAAACAGATACCAAAATCCGCCGAGTTTTTTCCTGATCGCTCCATTTGCACGATCTGTAATTTTCCCGCAGTGATGGCTGCAGCCAATGAAGTGAGCCAAACCAGTGGAATTTTGCCATTGCTTTGGGCATGGCAAATAACCACTTTAATGTAGTGATCAATGTCGTCCAAAAGCTGCTCTAGTTGGCTTGGACAGTTTTCTAGATCAATCAGCAGCACTCTGTTAGGCAGAGAATTTTCTGATTTAATATCTTGATTTTCCAACTTAAAATCCTCTACACATACGTCAGATTCTCCACAGGTTCTATTCATACAAATAGGGCTGTTGATTCAATCATAGACCCTTAAACTATTTATTTAATTAAAAAAACCGGCATTCATTCGCCATGATGACCAGATTTATGGTGATACCGTGTCGGCTGGGCAAAGGGTTAAGTTTGGGTTGCCCAAAAGATGACAACCCAACCTACACTGAACCTGCTATATCACTGGCCTATGCTTAAAGCTCTCGCTTGGCGGATAGCCGCGATTCGAGCGCGGCGTAAGGCGTCCGCCATAGCCGCACCCGTGAGTCCCTGTTCGGCCAGTGGCCGTGCCGCTACGCTAGCGGCGGCAGCCTGCATTTGGCGCAGGTAGGCCGCTTGCGGGTAAGCCCGCTCTTCATAGCCGAGACGCCCACGGGCATCGCATTCACACGCCATGAGGATGTCCTCAAAGCGGTGCGGGCGGCGCAAGGCATCGGTGCGTTCTAGCAATTTGAGCACGGTTTGCGGGCGCAGTTCTAACGCTCGGTGGCAGTTCAGATGCTCAGCACAGACCAGTACGGCCAGTTCACGATAGTAACGCGGCACCCGCAGTCGTTGGCATAGCGCGGTGACTGGGGCAACCCCCCGCCGTTCATGACCGTGATGACGTGGCCAGTGCTCGGATGGCGTCAGAGCCTTGCCAAAATCATGGCATAACACGGCAAAACGAGTGGCCGCTGAGGCGTTGAAACGAGCGGCTTGTTGCAAACACAGTAAGGTGTGTTGCCCTGAATCAATTTCTGGGTGATGCTGAGCCGGTTGGGGTACGCCAAACAACTTATCCAGCTCGGGAAAAATCCGTGCCAGAGCACCGCAGTCACTCAACACGGCAAAAAAACGCTGTGGTGCCGGTTCTTGTAACGCCCGTTCTGTTTCGACCCATACCCGTTCCGCGACTAGGGCATCGACCTCACCGTTACTCACCATCGTTTGCATCAGGGCTTGGGTATCCGTAGCTACTTGAAAGCCTAAATGATCATAGCGTGCAGCCAGTCGTGCCAAACGCAAAATTCGCACCGGGTCTTCAGCAAAGGCTGGGGAAACATGGCGCAGCAGACGCTGTTCGAGGTCACGCTGACCACCAAAGGGATCGATGAGGGTACCACAGTGGTCTAAGGCCATGGCGTTGATGGTCAGATCGCGTCGCTGTAAGTCCTGTTCTAGGCTGACCTCGGGGCTGGCGTTGATGTTAAAACCATGATAACCGACTGCGGTTTTGCGCTCAGTGCGCGCCAGCGCATATTCTTCGTGGGTTTGCGGGTGGAGAAAGACCGGGAAGTCTTTACCCACCGGCTTAAAGCCCTGCTGCAGTAACTGCTCTGGTGTGGCACCGACCACAACCCAGTCCCGATCCTTAACCGGCAGGCCAAGTTGTTGGTCGCGTACCGCACCACCGACTATATAGCATTGCATGAGCTATGCTATCAGCGGTTAAACAGCGGCGGCAGAATCGTCTCAGCGGCTTGGGGGGTAATGCCCAAGTCAGCCAAGCCATTATGGCGGCATACGCTGTCCACTTGCATGGATAAATAATTATCCGTAGTGAACGGTTGCCCCGGTAGGCGCTCGAATACCTTGGCTTGTAGCCGTGACATCCCGTCGGGCAAGCCAATAACCAAGCGCTTACGACCAATCAGCTCGGCGGTGTATTCAACCAGTTCTTTAAGCGTGTAGATTTTTGGCCCACACAACTCATAACAGTGGCCAGCGGTGTCAGAACGGGTTAAGGTGCACATAAAGGCTTCAACCACATCGCCCACATACACAGGAGCAAACCGAGCGTTGGGGCAAGCCAGAGGAATCATGGGGCTGAATTTCAACAGTCCGGCAAAGCGATTGAAAAAGCCGTCCCCAGGGCCAAACACCACAGAAGGCTGTAAGCTACTCACATGCAGCCCTTGTTGTCCGCCCGCTAAAGCCGCGGCTTCACCTCGGCCTTTGCTTTTCAAATACTCACTCGGTCCTTGTACGTTGGCGTTTAACGCACTCATGTGCAAATAATGACTGGCTCCCGCTTGAGTGGCTGCGGCTACGACCTGAGCGGGCAGTTGGGCATGAACGCGGTCAAACGCCTCAGCACTGCCGTTAAGAATGCCGATAAGATTGATCACCGCCTGACAGCCTGCAAAGGCTGGGGTTAAGGTGGTGGCGGTGAAGTCGCTGACTTCGCGGACTTCGACGGCTGGGGTGGATGCAAAGGGCTGAGCGCGTTTGGCATTGCGGGTCAGTAGTCTGACCGAATAACCGTCGCTGGTTAGGCGGTTAACCAAATGGCCGCCAATAAACCCAGTTCCACCAAGGACACTGATCGTTTGGATCGTCATAACCCTACCTGTTGTTGCTGGATTGAATTACCGTATTATACTGACTATGACCGTCAACTTTTGCCAAAATGTCTAATCATCTTAAATCGGTTTATAAGGCTTATTCATCGAGTGGTCGGCGCACCGTACAACAGGCCGTCACTCATCTGCGCCGCGGCGGGGTAATCGCTTATCCAACCGAGGCGGTGTTTGGTCTCGGGTGTGACCCGCGCAACCGTGCGGCTGTGCAGCGGATTTTACAGATCAAACGCCGCCCGTGGCATAAAGGCTTGATTCTGATTGCAGCGGATTTTGCCCAGTTACGTCCCTATGTGTTACCGCTGAATGATACCCAGTGGACACAGGTTCAAGCCACTTGGCCGGGGCCGGTGACTTGGCTGTTGCCCGCTCGCCCGGGTATCTCGCGCTTATTGTGCGGTCGCTATACCACCCTCGCGGTGCGCGTCACGGCGCATCAACCGACCATTGAGCTGTGCCGTGCCTTCGGCGGTGCTCTAGTCTCCACCAGCGCCAATCGCAGCGGACGGCCACCGGCACGCACGGCTCAGGCCCTACGCCGCCAACTCGGTCGGGATGTGGATTACCTCTTACCAGGACGCCTAGGTGGCGGGCAGCGTCCGAGCGAGATCCGTGATTTAGCCACGGGTCACATCCTACGCGTAGGATAAGGCGCGCATGAGCCGACCTGATATTGCGGCAGTACGCAAGTATCTACTGCACTTACAGGATACGATTTGCGCAACTCTCCAGGCAGAAGACGGTCATGCCTTTCATCAGGACGCCTGGCAAAAACCGCCCGGCGAATGTGTAAGCGGTGACGGGCGCACTCGGGTATGGCGGCAAGCGGGCGTGTTTGAGCAAGCTGGGGTCAATTTCTCTCATGTGCACGGCGCCCGTCTGCCCGCAGCGGCAACGGCACAACGCCCCGAGCTGGCCGGATGCAGTTTCCAAGCGATGGGTTTATCGTTAGTGATACACCCGCGTAATCCTTATGTGCCGACGGCGCACGCCAATATCCGCTGCTTTGTCGCCGCTCCTGAAGCCGAACACCCTGTATGGTGGTTTGGAGGGGGATTTGATCTGACACCTTATTACCCTTTCATTGACGATGTGCGCCACTGGCATCGCACGGCACAAGCGGCGTGTCAGCCGTTTGGGGATGAGGTCTATCCGCGCTATAAACAGTGGTGTGATGAGTATTTTTATCTCAAACACCGCAATGAAACCCGAGGGGTCGGCGGTTTGTTTTTCGATGATTTAAACGAGTGGGAGTTTAGCCGCTGCTTTGCATTTGCCCGCAGTGTCGGGGATCATTTCCTGGCCGCTTATCGACCGATTGTGCAGCAGCGTAAGGTTTTAGCCTATGGTGAACGTCAGCGTGAGTTTCAGCTTTATCGGCGTGGCCGCTATGTGGAGTTTAATTTAGTTTATGATCGCGGTACCCTGTTTGGTTTACAGTCGGGTGGGCGTACCGAATCGATTTTAATGTCGCTACCCCCCCGTGTCGCCTGGTGTTATGACTGGCAGCCTGAACCGGGAAGCCCAGAAGCAGGGCTTTTAGACTATTTACAGCCGCGAGATTGGCTGGCAGGCTGATGCGCTGCATTCAGGTCAGGTCAGCATTCAGCCCCACTGCCTTAAGCGCCCTCTGCTTTTGCGAGAGGGTTGAGGTGAGCGGCATTCATCAATTCACTGCAGGAGTGTGCTTATTATGCAACCGGACTGGATCTTCAATCAATCAGCGGTTATTCCTTTTATCAAGCACAATGACGAGATCAAAGTGGTGTTGATTACGACCCACTCTTCTGGTAAATGGACGATTCCTAAGGGTATTGTGGAAACACCGCTTTCACCTGAAGAGTCCGCAGCGAAAGAAGCCTTTGAAGAGGCGGGTGTGGTCGGTCGGGTTGGCTCTGAGTGTATTGCCGAGTATGAGTACCGTAAATGGGGCGGTAACTGTAAGGTCAAAGTGTTCCCGCTGGAAGTCACTGAACTGATGGATGAGTGGGAGGAAATGAACGCCCGTGAGCGCCAGGTGATCAGTATTCCCGACGCGATTGAGATCAGTAAACCGGAGCTAAAACCTGTGTTGGCGCAATTTCAAGAGTATATATGCGCTTGACAACGACACTGAATCCCCCGCCCCAACCCTCTCACAGTTAATCACTCAGTCCCCTCACCCCCATTCAAAGCCCCTCACCCCAACCCTCTCCCAAAGGGAGAGGGAGTGTAAGGCAGGGGCTTGGCTTGTAGGGAGACCTAGAAGCTAAACAGCCGCACATGCTCACCGAGCATGGTCGCCGCCATGGCGGGGGGGGTGGCAACGGTGATCCCATCCAGCAGGACATCCGGTTCAGCGCCCTTGTTCGGCAGATAGATCGCGCACACCTGCACGGTTGCGCCGGTCGCCATGATTTGCTGCATCAAGCCTTGCGGGCTCATGTCCTGTGGGGCTTGCGGTGCAACGGCAGATTCTGGCGGCTCTTTGAGTGCGATATCGCCACCCGGGCCGCACAGCAAGATATGCGCTTCATGACCTTGTTGCACGGCTTGCATAGTGAGTACGAAGGCCATTAATTGAGTTTGCGGTTCTGGGCTGGTGACTACCGTGACCAATTTGGTCGGGGTCTCATGGCCGCCTGCTAGGACGCTGTGTGTCGTGCCTAAGCTGAATACAATCAGTGCTATAGTAGCGATTAATTTGCGCATATAAACAATTCTCCTGAAATGATCGCAATGTGAGTTTGTAATATCACGATAGCCTAATATACCGTATTATGGGTATTCAATCCAGCGTTATTGGGTTCTTGCCGTTGTTGAACGTCGCGGCGTGGGCGGGTGGTTAGAGACAACGTTTCAGACGAACATAGGGCTTTAGGAGGTATTTAGGCGGGAATGGCTGTATAATTACACGGAACAGAGCACTTAGGAATTACGCAGACGTGAAACCAAAAACCCAGGCGGCTACTGCTTTGGGCTGGGTGGCTCCGCCGTTTAACGCCATTGTCCCGCCTCTGCACCCTGCGACCACCTTTGAACGGGCGGTTGACGGCAGCTATCCTGGGGGGCGTCAGTATTCGCGGGCGGATAGCCCGGCTTACGATCAGCCCGAAGCGCTGTTAGCTGAACTGGAGCAGGGTAAGGACGCGCTCGTGTTCAGCTCCGGCATGGCGGCGGCAACCGCCGTGTTCCAAGCCTTATCACCCGGAGCGACGGTGTTGGCTCCGCAGGTAATGTATTGGGGATTGCGCCACTGGCTGCAAGGATCGGCTCGCGATTGGGGACTGCAGGTACACCATTACCCCAATGGTGATTTGGAGGCTCTGGAGCGCCTATGTGCTGCGCACCCGCCCGATCTGCTGTGGATTGAAACCCCGGCTAATCCCACTTGGGAGCAAAAAACAGTTCTTGATTTTTTCTTCATTGTTTATCAGAATTCTCCATTGTAGATAGGTTATCTACAAGCGCGAAGGTTTCGCGTTCCATGGTCGAGGTCGAAGTCGAATCGC
>PWUP01000098.1 GCA_003562535.1 Gammaproteobacteria bacterium
CATCACACTCAACCACAATATCAGTACCACGACTAAGCGTTCGCTCATGCTCGCTGTCCTCTTGACGGTTATGATCATCATTGTATAGCGCGTCGCTCCGAATAGCGTAGCGTATGCGGAGGGGTGCAACCTGCCGAGCGCGCCCCGGTATGCTGTAGGGGCTGAGCCGGCGTGTCCGAGTTGGCAAGGCGGCGCTCGTTGGCCTAGGCTTGATGGGTAACCCTCCGAATCCACCCACACCCGCGAGGCCGCCTGCCATGTTCAGTCTAACCGCCCATCGACTCACCGACCCCTGCCCAACCCTGATTGACTCGCTCCAGGGGATCGTCACCTTCGCCGAGGACGCGCTGGACAAGGAGATCGCGACCCATGAAGTTGAACAAGGTTGGTTGACACGCCTACTCGCTTTAGGGCATGACCTGCTTGAAGCGTTCTTCGCCGCCAGTGGCGATGGCGATGTTGGCGACCACTTGGAACTCGAAGACGGTCGAATCCTCAAGCGTTTAGCGCCACGCCCACGCGCTTACCGCAGTCTTTTTGGCGAGTTTGAGATTCATCGCATGGTCTACGCGCAACGCGAAGGCCAGAGAATCGAAGCCATTCCACTGGATGCGCGTCTGAAGCTGCCTGAGGTCTGCCCCTCGTATCTGCTGCAGTCCTGGAACGAACAATTGATGGTCGATCTGCCCTATGCCCATGCCAACGCCCTGCTCGAACGCCTGTTGGGCCTGCGCCAGTCGGTACAGACACTGGAGCGTCAGCAGGAAGCACTGAGTACGGCGGTGACCGCGTTTTGGGAGCAGCACCCGGCGCCACCGCCGGATGAAGAAGGCGCGATCATCGTCAACACCGTTGATGGGAAAGGGGGGGCGATGCGCGCAAGCGAAACCGACGGGCAGCGCGGCAAGAAAAAGATCGCCCTACTGGGTAGTGTTGACACGATTGATCGGAATGAACGCACGCCCGATGAGGTTCTTGAAGCCCTGTTTGCCGATGCCGCCACGCCCCACGAGAAGCCCTCAACGGCGCGACCGAAACCCACGCAAGATTCGCGCCTGTTTGGCGCGCAATGAGCAAGGCACCACCGAGCCCCAAACAACGGCCATTTTCGAGTGGATGGCGCAACAAAACGCGCAGCGCAACCCCGATGACAGCAAGCCCAGCGTGGTACTCATCGACGGACAAACCTCCCTGTGGGACGCCGCCTGGACGTTCCTCCCCGGCGATGAGGTCGCCGAGATCCTCGATATTATTCATGTGTCCGAGTATCTCTGGGATGCCGGGGAACTGCTCTACACCAACAAGCAACAGATTCGGGCCTGGGTGAAAACCGCGCTTGGAGATATTCTGCACGGCCACGTCAGCAAGGTGATTAAGCGCATCAAACGACAAGGGGCTCGGTTGCGCGGAGATCAACGAAAACGTCTCGGCAGTATCCAGACGTATTTGTTGAATAATAATCACCGAATGAATTACGACGTCTACTTAGCCGCTGGCTTTCCCATCGCCACCGGGGTGATTGAGGGCGCTTGTCGGCATCTGGTCAAGGATCGCATGGAGCGTTCCGGCATGCGTTGGACGGTGCGCGGCGCGCAGGCACTGTTGCAGTTGCGCAGCGTCACCCTGAGCGCACTTTGGGAGCCGTTCATGGCCTTCTATGTCGATCAGGAACTCACGCACCTGTATGGAAAGCAAGCCGCTAACGATGACAATGCCGGGCTGGCGATGGCCGCTTAGGGGAATGGGCAAATAAGCGTCAAAGTCAGCGAATCAGACACTTACAGCGCGCTCGGCAGGTTGCACCCTTTCAAAGACGCTCGAAAACCACATTGGCGCGATCGGGTATTTCATTCACCATTACAACCAAGCCTTGTCTGTCACCGCTGAATAACGTGTCACTACCTTATTTAGGACTACCCTTTCAGGATGGTCTCGCGGCTTCCCGCTTGCGCTTCGCTACGGTTGTCGTTACTCAGTCCGGTGATCTCCTTGCAGATCACTCGTTTTAGCCCATGCTGGGCACACTAGGGGCACGGCGCGCCGTGCCCCTACTACGCTACGCGGTCATCCCCCTGTTGGGCAACGCTGCGCTTATGCCCAACCTACACTCTTTCTTAACCTTTTACCTCGAACCTCGTAGCTGTTTGTCCTGCGTCATAACGGGGTGGTATTCACCGACCCGTGCGGTAATCCTCCACCCCGATAGCCCAGTGCAGTGGGCGCTGTTGGCCGCCGTCATTCCACGTCTGGCGGAGATGTTCGGCAATCAGTAATAAATAATCCTGAGCCTGACCCACTGGCATGGGTTCTAAACTGCGTGCCGGTGAAACGATGGCGGATAAATCAACCGGATCAGCCGTGACGAGCGCCAGAACTCGTCCCGCGCCTAGCGGCTCTTGTACTACGAATTCAAATCCATAGGTCGCATCAGGAATGCTGATTGCCCGCCCCTGATCGATCCACTGGCCACGCCCCTGACGTTCACTGTAACGATTCGGGAATAATTGCATCAAACGCCCAGCAGGGTCGATATTTAATACCAGTAAATAACCATCGAAATCACTGGTGACTTGAAAACGAACCGTTTGGCCTAACCGCCTATTCGCCTGAGGTAGAATCTGCAAGCTCACCTCACCGGCGGCAGCGCTATCCATGCCCGCAGTCGGTGCAGGGGCAACGAGACCCGAATCTGCTACTGCCGGCACACTGGCTGATCCGGCTATAGCCGGATCGACTAAGGTGGCTTGCACCGGTACGACTTGCAAACTGCGCTCCACCTCCAGCGTAGGCGTCAACCCGAATTGGCAAATCGAGCCTAAACGCTCACAATAGGCCGCCGACTCACGCTCCAACCAACGGTGTAACTCTAAGTGCGTCACCTGACCGTCGCCGTTTAAATCCGCCTGAGCCTCGGCAATCCCGCGAATAAACTGCCCAGTAAAAAAACCCACACGCGGCTCCTGTTCAATATCCTCAAAAGCCAGTTGGTGTGAGGAGACTGCCGTCCATACCGTGCGGTTCGGAGTGGAAGGCAACAGCGCCTGTTCTGCCGGCCCAGATCGCGCGCGCGCTAAGGGCAGATTTTGCACCCGCGCCAAATTCAACGGGGTGCGCACCAGTGAGGCCAGTTGAGGTGAATGTATCGAACGGGTAATCGCCCCAGAATGGCAAGCATCAACGATGACCGTGACTCGGCGATCAGGCAGTCGATCCAATATTCGACCCAGTTCTTTGTCACGGATAAAATTATGCAAATGACCCTGAGCATCGAGATAGGTATCTACTGCCACTAGAATCTGATCCTGCTCATTCGGTTTGTCCTGACTCGGTACTTGCGCCCCATGTCCGGCAAAAAACAATAAAGCCCGATCCCCCGCTTGCGTGCCTCGAATCAACCAGTCCTCAATCGCCGTGACCATGCCCTGGCGGGTGGCTTCAGCATCCAGGAGTAAACGCACGGCGTCGGGTGGGTAGTGCAAATGGTCGAGGACAAAACCGTGCATATTGCGGGCATCGTTGACCGCACCGCTGAGCGGGCCAATATGCGGGTCATGATGATAGGCATCAATCCCGATTAATAGGGCGCGGTCTGCCCACGCCGCTGGGATCATCAGCATCCCTAGCGTGAGCACTATCAATAAACGTGGCATGGATTTGGCCTCCTCAAGGGGCGGTGTAAAAACTCAATATCCCCAACTCATGTTGACCTGGCTCACTACGGAGTAAGCGCTGGAGTTCGGCAAACACTTGGGGGGCTGAAGCTCGTCCCTCTAACTGAGCCAGCGCTTGATGCAGCGCTTGGGGCGGGTGACGGCTGGCCAGAGCAATGAGATGATCCCCGCCAAAGGGTGGAGTCACCACAAAGTTCAGCGTGAAGGGCTGCTGTGGGGCTGTGTAGGCCACATCGCCGTATTCCGTGCGCGGATACAGCCATTGGGTCAATCCGATGGACGGTAGATTGATTAAGGTTAAATAGGGTTCGGTGCGGGGTGCGATGACCAAGTTGACTTCATGGCCTGCGCGGTGTAACCCCGAACCTTCTAACAAGCTGAGCTGCAAAGCCTGCCGACACTCAGTTAAGGTGTAAAGCGCAGGCAAAGTGCGCCATTTATCGATCACGTTTTGCAACGCGGGGATAGCCGTCTGAGGGTCGCTGGGTAGGCTGGCCACCTGATCACCGTGTTGGCTGTGGACCGCCCCCTGCTGCGGGTTCCAGATCAGTTCCGCTTGGGCGGCGGCTGCCGCTTGAATATGGCTTAAACGCGCCAAGAGACTGGCTTGCTCAGCCAGCGGTAAGGCGTCAATGGCTACGGGGATTTGCGGACGCACGCTAGACTGTGCATGAGTCGGACAGCTTTGCTGCACGGGCAACAGCGGCGCTTCGGGTGATCCGACAAACAATACCGAAGGGTATTGCGTGTGTTCAGCCAGTTGCCGAACGTAGGTATCAATAAACCGACTCAGCTCTCCCCGACTGACCACCCCATCACCATTGGTATCGGCCGCACCGCGCAGAGCACGCGCAAAGGTATAGCTCAACGCCCCCCGATGTTGTCCATCGATCAGGATTTCATGCACTACCATATCATCGCGGGTGGCCCCGATATACACTTCATGGGCTAACACTGCCGGGCGGGTGTCAGTAATCGGGGGTGGCAGGGGGAGTTGGTCGTGTTCAATCGCACCATATAACCCAAAACGGCTACGGCCACGACCTAAAGAGCGGTTCATCGTGCCGCTGTGACAGGCATCAAACACCAGAATCACATTATAATCCTGAGCCTGAGTAACCAGATCACGCCATTCGTAGTCAACAATACGCTGATAATTATGTGGTGCCGAGGTACGAAATCCGCCCAACACCGTGACTTCATCCATGTCATCGCTTTCCGATCCTGGGGTACGCTCAGGCTCTTGAGCACCATGTCCGGCATAGGTCAGCAGTAAAGTATCCCCTGGCTGGGCGTTGGCTTTGAGTCGTTGCCAGTGGGTGAAAATCGCGTCACGATGAGCGTCCTCATCGAGTAATACCTGTACTTGAGCCGCGCCGATCTCCTCTAGGGCGGCGGCGATATCGCGGGCATCATTCACCGCGCCCTGTAAATCGCTGAGTTCACCACCTTGAGCGCGATAGGCATCAATGCCAATCACGAGGGCATGAATCTGGCCGGCCTGGGCGCTGGCACAGACTAGGCTCAGGGTTAACAGGCTGGCGATCAGGGTACGGTAGCGGCGGTAGGGGGGCAAAGGTGTTGTGCTCATGGCGGCCTGTGTACGACTCGGGTGAATGGAAGAGTTAGGGGGGAAGAACGTCCGTGATATGCGGCAGCAAGGTTCGCAATGCCACGAGATCAGCCTCTGGAATCACGATATCCGGGATTAACCCGCCGACAGGACAAGGGGTGGCATTAGGTAATAGCACTTGACCGTTGGTTAGGCGCAATACCGCACCATTGGACAGCCGGATATCGGTCTGGGTGCTGCATTTACCAAAGGTGGGTTGACCCACTACCACAGCCCGTTCATGATGCTGCAACACTCCGGCAAAAATTTCCGCAGCACTCGCCGTATCAGCTCCCACAACGATGACCAACTTCATGGACAATGGTGGGTCGCTGTAGACTTTAAACGAATCCACTGGCGCATTATAGCGGTGTAATTCTCCTAAAGGTGCGCCTTGGGGTAAAAATAATGCCGCACTGTCAAAGGCTTCATGTAAATCACCGCCTGTGGCGTCGCGCAAATCAATCACCAGAGTCTGTGCCGTTGTCACCTCGTTGCTACTGGCACGTAAAGCTGAGCGGGTGAGTCCAGTCACAAAATAATGTACGCGCAGGATGCGATAATGCTCCCATTGATAGACTTCAACATCGCGCAGCCGATACGCTTGACGCACCACCTCAACGGTCCACTGATCCTGTTGATCCAAAGTGGCAAGCTGCAACGCGACGCGAGTCCCTTCCGCACCGCGCAAACGTCGAGCAATATCTTCCCGATCCATGTCCGGTGTCACCGTCAAGCCATCAATGGCTTGCAACATCACTCGTTCGGGAGTCCCCGCAGCCCTTAGAGCGCCGCCTTGGTAGGGGACTAATTCCACATAGTCGGGACGTATGACCAATGCGGCACCAATACCCGTTTGCCCGCGGTCAACCGCTGCATAATCAGTCGCCGCAAAATACTGAGCGTAGGGGTCGATGGTGTGCAATGCGGCCTCTAAATCCGTTGTGGTCAGTGCGGCTAGTGCCGCATGATCGGATTGGCCGGGTTGATGCAGGCGCAATAACTCCTGAATTTCCTCCAGCGGTGGTGTTGCCATCGCCGCCCCCCCGAGGAATAGACTAAAAACGGCTATCGAGTAATAGATTTTCAAAATAATTCATAGGGACGTTGAGGATAAGAGACTAATCACGGCGCAATTCTACCCGGCGGTGCAATTGATGCTGTTGTTCTTGGGTATAACGTCCGGGATCGTCAACCACAAAAGGCTCATGGGGGCCGCGACCCTGCGTGTTAATCTGACCGCTAAAGCCATGAGTGCGCAAATACTCAGCGACCGCTTGGGCGCGGCGTAGCGACAGACGTTCATTGTAGGCGACCGAACCCACTGGATCAGTATGTCCGATCAAGGTAATGGCGTTTACCCCTTGTCGGTTGAGGTAATCCAGCAGATCCTCAGCCGCTTCGCGTCCTTTAAGCGTAAACGCCACGGAACCAAATTCAAACTGCACCGGTAGAGCCACCTCACGCACCCCAAAACTCCGAATCGCCGTGCTGGCTAACCCAGTAGGCTCACCACTGCGTGAGCGAGTCGTGGGCACGTAGTCTGTGGCCAACATACGACTGGCTTGGGCTTTACGAAATAAACGCTCTGTCATGCCTACCGGCTCATTGGGTGTCAAAGCCGGGTTGCCGATGGCGTCTAGGGCCTGTTGGTAGTGACGGGTTGCCTGCGCATGGTCATTGCGCTCACTGGCTAAATCCCCCAAGGCGGCATGGGCTTGCCACAGTGGAGCGTAGTCAAGCACTTGCAATAAAACCGCTTCTTGCTGGGCAATATCGGCTCCAGCCTGATGCAAAGCAAGGGCTTGATTCCACAATAGCGCGGCGGACCAGCGTTGCAGTTGAAACCGCTGCTCGGGACAAACCAAGGCTTGATCAGAATGCACCAATGCGCTCAAAGAGGCGTAATCCTGCTGTGCATACATCGGGTAAGCTCGATCAGTCAAGGCATGACAGTCACTCGCCTGAGCCGCGCCTGCCCAGAAGACCATGCCTATCATTACAGCGCATAGATTTTTGAATTCTAGAGTTAACATGGCATTAAACAACCTGATTTATTTTTTTATGGAATGTCACTAAGGTCTACGAACCACCCGGACAGCTCCCGTGCTGGTTTTACTGATCCGGTTGACACGCCCTAAGCCAAAGCTGGCACGCCAAGCCAAATTGCTGTTCGCGGCATCCGTCGAGGCACTCCAGAATGTCACCAGCGGTGTGTTGGGAAAAGCAGCGCTGACAATGGTCGGCCGTTGGTACTGGCCAGAACAGTGAGCACCCAAATGACTCAGCCACTGGGGGTGACCATCAGAACAGTACACTAGCGTGCGTAGTTCATACTGTGTGGGTAACCGCCAACCGCTCGGGACCGCCGCATGAGCCTGATCCCAACGATACTGTTGTGCCGTACCGCTGCATGTTTGTCCAGTCCAGGTTTGGCCTAGGCTACAACGCATCCATTGCAAGCCGGTGGAGGTATCTTCAATGATGGCTCCTCGATCGCCGCGCACTCGGTAGCGTCCAGCAATCATCGTCGGTGTTTGTGGTCGGGCAGGAGCAACGCTTGCGGTAGGAGCCTCTGGGGTCAGTTCCACGGTGATCGCCTGTGCCCCCGAGTCTAAGTGGTGCCAACGGCGGTACGTCTGATAACCTGGTGCGCTGATTTCCACATCATAGTCACCAACATTGAGACGCATACCCTGGCGATACACGGGTATGATGTTCATCAGTCGCACACGCGCCTCCGCTGGTGTGGTGTGGACCGTCAAGCGTACATAAGGGCCGGGTTCAGGCTCAGGCGGTTTAGGCTCATCAATGACCGGTGATTTAGAGGGTTCTGGCACCGGCGGAGTCTGCAACAGCGTCAAGCGTTCCTGAGCTTGGTGGCTAAATTGTCCTTGTGGATAACGGTGTAAGTACGCTTGTAAATCGAGCGGATC
>PWUP01000071.1 GCA_003562535.1 Gammaproteobacteria bacterium
CCACTGCCGTCTGCTGCAACGGGCGGACGGCTATGGCTATACCTTTCACCCCAAACCGATACAGGAGGACGCGAGCTGGGCCGTGTGATCGTGCTGCGCACGATGCGCTATCCCTCCCCGCCCTGAAGGACGGGGTCTCTCGCGCAAAACTATGATTACGACTAACGAAACGACTCCGCTTAAAACTAATTCGTTGCTTATTGGTGCTGGGTTTTTGTTTGCTGCGGGCGCGTTGCTCGGTTTGGCTTTGCCAATCCGAGCGGAGTTAGAAGGGTTTCCAACCGCTCTGATTGGGCTGATTGGTAGCGCTTTCGCGGCGGGCTATGTGGTGGGTTGTTTGTATATACCGCGCTTGGTGGCGCGTGTGGGCCATATTCGCGTCTTTGGTGCTATGGCTGCACTGGTTGCGGCGACGGCATTGATCAATGTGTTATGGGTGACACCACTGGCGTGGATTCTGGTGCGAGCCATGACTGGCGTGGCCTTTGCTGGCGGGGCAATGATTATCGAAAGCTGGCTGAGCGAAAGCGCCGACAGCAACAGTCGAGGCCGGATTTTCGCCCGTTATATGATCATTAACTTGGCCAGTTCGGTATTAGGTCAGCTCGTAGTTATGGTGTACAGTCCCGCAGGTTTTGAACCCTTTGTGCTGGTGGCTATCTTGGCCTGTTTGGCGCTGATTCCGACGGCCTTATGTGCTGGCCGAGCACCGACACCGCTGCATGAAGTGAAACTGGATATTCGGCGTTTAATGCGGGTATCGCCGATTGCCGTGGCGGCGTGCTTCGGTATTGGTTTAGCCAATGGAGCCTTCGGCACCTTAGCCCCAGTGTATGCCAGTCAAATCGGTTTACCTGTCAGCGCCATCGCGCTGTTATTAGCCGGTTCTATTGTCGGTGGAGCGTTAATGCAAGTTCCGATTGGGCGGTTATCGGATCGCTTAGATCGGCGCTGGGTGCTGTGTTTTACTGCGCTAGCCGCTGCCGGTATTGCTTTGTTATTATTCGGTTTGGATGTGCGTGAACCCATTGCTGTGATTTTAATTGTCACCGCACTCGGCGGGGCGATGCACACCCTGTATCCTGTGGCCGTGGCTCATGCTAATGACCGCGCCTCGGAAGGTGAATTTGTAGCGGTATCCAGTGGGTTATTGTTGACCTTTGGCCTAGGTTCAACGGCAGGACCCGCCGTTGCCGCGCCTCTGATGCAATGGGCGGAGCCGCGAATCCTGTTCGTGTTTCTTGCCAGTGTGTACTCGCTGATCGCAGTTTATGCCCTGTGGCGTATCCACAAGCGTGATCCGGTCACGGAAGATCATGTGCATGTAGCGTTTGACGGCTTGGATGCCATGCAAGGGGCCATTCAAGGAGCCACTCAGGAGACGATGTATCTGGATCCTCGGGCGGAAGACGAGCCTCGTAAAGATAGGCATACTGGGTAAGTGCAGGCATCATCCCCTCTCACCAATCGGAGAGGGGATGTCAACAAAAGAACGAACGCGATTTACTGAGAGTCAGAATAAAGCTGCGCGACTTTATCCCAATTGACCACTTCCCACCACGCCTTGATGTAGTCAGGGCGGCGATTTTGGTAACGCAAATAATAGGCGTGTTCCCAGACATCCAAACCTAAAATCGGTGTGCCTTTAACCTCGGCGATATCCATTAAAGGGTTATCTTGGTTAGGCGTTGAAGTGATCTGCAATTGGCCGGAGGTATTGATGATCAACCACGCCCAACCGGAACCAAAACGGGTTAATCCGGCTTGGGTGAATTGGGTTTTGAACGTCTCCAAATCCCCAAAGGTGCTGTTAATCGCAGTGGCCAAAGCACCGGAGGGAGTGGTGCTGTTTGGGGTCATCAACTCCCAGAAGAACGTATGATTCCAGTGCCCACCACCGTTGTTACGCACTGCGGCAGACAGACTCCCCGCTTGCTTAACCAAAGTCTCTAAATCTTGGCCTTCCAGCTCACTGTCGGCAATGGCGTTATTGAGATTGGTGACATAGGTGTTGTGGTGCTTGGAGTGATGAATCTCCATAGTTTTGGCATCAATAGCCGCTTCTAAGGCATTGTAGCCATAGGGTAATTCAGGGAGTGTAAAGCTCATAAACCACCTCGGTTATGGGTTAATGTTGAGTAAAATACTCGGATATTGTAGCGCACATCGACGCTAGGACAAAAGTCCTAGCACATTGTTCGCCTTACCACGTTCCGGTATTGGCCATCGATGCCCAAGGTTCTTGAGGCGGTAGGGGATCACCCTTTTGCAATAACTCGATGGAAATATTATCGGGTGAGCGAATAAAGGCCATATAACCATCGCGAGGCGGACGATTAATGGTCACGCCCTGATCCATCAGGTGCTGGCAAAGCGCATAGATATTGTCAACTCGATAAGCCAGATGACCGAAATTGCGCCCGCCGGTGTAGTCTTCGGGGTCCCAGTTATAGGTCAGTTCTAGCAGCGGAGATTTGCGGTCACGAGCCGTATGCTCATCACCTGGGGCTGCTAAAAATACCAGTGTGAATCGACCTTTCTCGCTATCAGTGCGCCGTGTTTCCACCATACCGAGTGTGTTGCAGTAAAAATCCAGTGAGGCATCAAGATCACTGACCCGCACCATAGTGTGTAGGTATTCCATAGGTAACTCCTGTAGGTTTTGAGTGATATCGCTTATCATAGTGCAAATTCCCAAAGCCCTGATAGCGCATTAATGGGTGTGTTGAGTGTTCCATTCTGCCATAGAGTCACTAAAAATTATTTATGAATAACAGTTTAAAACCGGCTAATACCTTACGAGAAGCCATCGGTATCTGCCGCCGCTCTTTCGTTGGTGCGGGCTTTTTCAGCCTATTTATTAATCTACTCATGTTAGTGCCACCGCTGTACATGCTGCAAATCTATGACCGCGTGTTAAGCTCTGGCAGTGTCGATACGCTGGTGGCGTTAACCTTATTGGTGGCGTTTTTGATGCTGGTTCTGGGCTTATTAGAATGGGTGCGCTCGATGGTACTTATTCGAGTGGGCGCTCGGCTCGATGGGGTGATGAACAAACGCCTGTTTGACGCCACGCTGGATTTAGCCAGTCGCCAGCCAGGACGCGGGTCATCGCAGCCGATTACTGACTTAGGCACTATCCGCCAGTTTCTGACCGGGCCGGGCTTGTTTGGCTTTTTCGATGCCCCGTGGATGCCGGTGTACATGTTGGTGATTTTTCTGTTTCACCCCTTATTGGGCTTTATTGCCCTTGGTGGGGCAGTGGTGTTACTGACTTTAGCATTAATCAATGAATTACGTACCCGCAAACCGCTGATGGCGGCCTCCGCTCAGTCCATTCAGGAGCAACAAGTGTTGGATGCCAAACTGCGTAACGTCGAGGTCATCGAAGCGCTGGGTATGCGTGAGCGGATTGAAGCCCGTTGGCGTGAGCATCACCACGGCACGATTGGCTGGCAGGCCGCCGCCAGTGAAAAAGCCGCCGTGCTAATGGCCGGCAGTAAAGCCTTTCGTTTACTGCTGCAATCACTGATTCTTGGAACCGGCGCGTGGTTAGCGATTCAACAGATTGTCACTCCTGGGGTGATGATTGCTGCCTCCATCCTGATGGGACGCGCCTTGGCGCCGATTGATCAAATGATCGGCGCGTGGAAAGGCTTTGTCGGCGCTCGGGCTGCTTCAGCGCGTTTGAAGAAATTGCTGAGCGAGATTCCGCCCCGTGAACGCCATCTTAGCCTACCGGCTCCCAAAGGTCATGTGCAACTGGCTGGTGCGGTGGTCGTGCCGCCAGCGAGTCGCTCGCCGGTGTTGCGCGGGGTTGACCTGGACATTCAACCGGGTGAAATTGTCGGCGTGATTGGGCCTTCGGCGGCTGGTAAAACCACACTGGCGCGGGTGTTGCTCGGTATCTGGCCGGTGGCTTCAGGAGCCGCACGGCTCGATGGGGCGGATCTCAAACTCTATAACCGTGACGAACTGGGGCCATTTTTAGGGTATTTACCCCAAGACGTGGAACTTTTTGAGGGCACTGTGGCCGAGAATATCGCCCGCTTCGGTGAGATTGAAGACACCAAAGTGGTCGCAGCGGCGCGTCAAGCTGGGGTGCATGAGTTAATTTCCCAGCTTCCTGACGGTTACAACAGTCCTCTTGGTGTGGGCGGTATGACCTTATCCGCAGGGCAACGCCAGCGCATCGGTCTGGCGCGGGCGCTATACGGTGATCCGAAACTGGTTATTCTCGATGAGCCGAATTCCAATCTGGATGAACATGGCGAGGCGGCTTTAGTCTCCGCCATCCAAAACCTGCACCAGCGCCAAGCCACTGTCGTGCTTATCACTCATCGACCGAGCGTACTCAAAGTGGTGGATAAAATTTTAGTCATCAAAGATGGCCGAATCGAAGCCTTTGGGCCACGCGACGAGATTCTCGCCCGTTTTCTCAAGCCCAAGGCCGTACAAGCGCCAAAGCGGGTCGAAGCCTTGCCGCCCACCGCCACGAACTAGCGAGTAGACAACTATGGTTAATGCTTCCGATACGTCTCAACCCCCTGAAATCAAAATGCAGGACAACGGCATACGCTGGTTTGGTTATCTGGTCATCCTGATTCTCTTTGGTGGTTTAGGCGGTTGGTCCGCCTATGCGATGATCGACAGTGCCGCTATGGCTCCTGGTCTGGTGACGGTGGAGTCTTACCGCAAAGCCGTACAGCATCTTGAAGGTGGCATCGTTCAAGAACTTACTGTGCGTGAAGGGGATACCGTTCAAGCCGGAGACATTGTTGCCCGCTTGGACGATACCCAGTTTTCTTCACAGCTTGAAGCGGTGCGCAGCCAATTAGCCGCCCTGCGGGCGCTGGAAGCTCGTTTGATTGCCGAACGCGACGGCCTCGATGAAGTGGTGTTACCACCGACGCTGATTCAAACGACTGAGACCGTCGTGGTCGATCCGCGGGTCAATGAGTTTATCAGTGTCCAACGCCAAGTTTTCGAGGCACGGCGGGCGGACTTGACCGGGCGTATTGAAGTGCTAGAACAGCGCATCGAGCAACTGCAAGAACAAGTCACCGGACTGGACGCCCGCGAACGCTCTTTAGTGCGTCGCATCGATTTATACAACGATGAATTATCTGGTCTGCGCTCACTGTTTGATGAAGGCATGGGCGATAAAATTCGCCTGCGCGCCTTAGATCGTGATCTGGCCGAGGTTGAAGGCGAACTCGCGGCTGTGCGCTCGGATCGCAACCGCGCTCGCTTACAAATTGCTGAAACTCGGTTACAGATTGCCCAAACCCAGCGCGAAGCGCATCGGGATGTCGTCACCGAACTCAGTGCGGTGCAAGAACGTCTGTTCGAAGCCTTGGAACAAGCACGCGGTTTAGAGGATCGGGTGCGGCGCACGGCAGTGCGTGCCCCAGCCACTGGGCGGGTGGTGGGTTTAGATGTCCATACGGTCGGCGGCGTATTGGCTCCCGGTGAGCGCTTAATGGACATTGTGCCTCAAGACGAACCCTTGGTCATCGATGCGCGAGTGTTACCGCAAGATATTGATCGGGTGTTTGCTGGCTTAGAAGCCCAAGTGCGCTTCACGGCATTCAACTTCCGCACTACACCGACAGTGACCGGACGGGTTATGACGCTATCAGCCGATAGCCTCACCGATCCGCAAACGGGCATGTCCTATTTTCTGGCGCGGGTCGAGGTCAGTGACTCCGAACGGCAAAAACTCGGTGAAGTGGTGTTACTGCCAGGTATGCCGGCTGAAGTGATGATTATCACTGGCGAACGGACGTTGCTCGATTACATCATGCGTCCACTATCAGATGCATTAGCTCGGTCGTTTCGCGAGGACTGAATAGTTGGGTGAGTAGGGTTCGAACCGTGTGATGAAACACATACCCGGTGCATGGTGGGGATTCGGCCTTATGGCCGTGCTGCTGGTGCTGCTGATGATCCAAGTCGATCGCCAGTGGCAGCGCATGACCGATATGACCCGCATCATGCAAGAGCAGTCCGAAGACATCCGGCGCACCCGCAATCTGCTGCGTGATCTCGAACAGACGGTGCGCAGCGGACAGTTCCAAGGGCTGGAGGTGACGACGCCAGCCAGCAGGATGCCGGATGCCTTTGAGCGTGCCCGCCGTGCCAGCGAGCAGCCGGACTATGCCAGCGGCGACTGGCTGATGCTGGCCTTTGCCACCGGTTTGCGCACCATCACCCCATTGGTGTCTGCGGATGCTTACGCCAGCGAAGTCCAAAACTACGTCCTTGAGCCGCTGATCGCCCGCGATCCTGAGACTCTGGAATGGCGCGGACTGATTGCCGAGGACTGGACGGTATCCGAGGATGGCAAAACCCTGACCTTCCGGCTGCGCCGCGATGTGACGTTTTCCGACGGCAGACCGCTGACGGCCTATGATGTGCAGTTTACTTTCGAGTTCATCATGAACGAGGCGATTGCCGCACCCCGCAGCCGTGCCTATCTGGCCCGCATCGAGCGGGTGACTGCGCTCGATGACCACACGGTCGAGTTCTATTTCGCCGAACCTTATTTCAACAGTTTGCAACTGGCCGGTGGCCTGCAAGTCCTGCCGACGCATTTTTACCAGCGCTATCTTGATGATCCGCGCACGTTCAACGAAAGCCGCGGCCTGCTGCTCGGTTCCGGCCCGTACCGGCTCAGCGATCCCGAGAACTGGACTCCGGATCAAGGCCGCGTGGAGCTGGAGCGCAATCCGCGTTACTGGGGGCCGGTTGACCCGCCCTTCGGTCGCATTGTGTGGCGGGTGATCGAAAACGACAGCGCCCGGCTCACAACGTTTCGCAACCAGGACATCGATCTTTATAATGCCCGACCGCGTGAGTACCAGCGGCTGCGTGATGACCAGGGACTCATGGCGCGCACTCAGCATTTTGAATACATGAGTCCGACAGCGGGTTATAGCTACATCGCCTGGAATCAGGCGCGGGACGGTGAAGCAACGCGCTTTGCCGATCCTCGGGTGCGTCGGGCCATGAGCCTGATAACCGATGTGGATCGGCTCATCGATGAAGTATTTCTCGGCTATGCTGAGCGGGCCGTCAGCCCATTCAGTCCGCGTTCGCCGCAGCATGATCCGGCTAATGAACCGATGGCCTTTGATCTGGAACAGGCGCGGGCGCTGCTCGCTGAGGCGGGTTACACGGATCGCAACGGTGACGGCATCCTGCAGGGGCCGGACGGTGATAATTTCGAGTTCGAGCTGACGTTTTTTCAGGACAATGAGGATACCCGGCGGATGGTGCTGTTGCTGCGCGATCTGTACGCACGAGCCGGTGTGGTCATGCGGCCACGTCCTACTGAATGGTCGGTGATGCTGGAGAACCTGCGGCAGAAAGATTTCGACGCCATCACTCTGGGCTGGACTTCGGGCATTGAGATTGACATCTTCCAGATGTTTCATTCCTCACAGACGGTCGAAGGCGGCGACAACTTCATGAACTATCGCAACCCTGAGCTGGATGCGCTGATCGACGCCGCCCGAGCCGAAGTCGATGAAGACACACGCATGACGCTGTGGCGTCAG
The DNA here is from genome assembly GCA_003562535.1 of Gammaproteobacteria bacterium. Lineage (GTDB taxonomy): Bacteria > Pseudomonadota > Gammaproteobacteria > Competibacterales > Competibacteraceae > SKOM01. Next base: position 7,563 of record PWUP01000071.1, read on the forward strand.
GCCGAGCGCGTTCTAATTGAGGATCAACCTTATACCTTCTTGTTTCGCCGTTACACCTTAGCCTTTGTCGATGAGCGCATCGCCAATATCGAGAACACCGCCCTCGGCCTCAATCTGCTGACGGTGCCCATCGAGGTGTACGTTCCTATGGCCGGACAACGCAGGCGTTAAAAGACAGCTCCCTCTCCCTTTGGGAGCTGACTATTACCCACAACTATTTTAGTACCGTTTGAACCCGTTGACCGGCACGGAATCCAGCCACGAGCAAAGACAACGCCTGTAATCCCCGCTAGAGGGTGCGCACTCCGGGCATCGCAGCGCGCTTACGATTCAACAGTAGCGCTTGAGTGATGGTGAGTTCATCGGGCGAGATCCGTGGTTGTTTTTGGCCAAAGTGCGCCACCAACGCCGCGGCCTCATCGGGCTGCAAGACCTCATAGGTATCTCCTTATTGATCCATAATCACACGGAACGGAACATCCCGAAACGTACCGCCCGATTGCAACACCGGCCCCACTGACCAGCACTGCCCTTTTTCTAACTTGGTTAATCGGTGCGCCCAGTCATTTTTCGACTCCGGGGTGGCTTGC
>PWUP01000364.1 GCA_003562535.1 Gammaproteobacteria bacterium
AACAGATCCAGAATCCGCCGATCCAACGCCGCCCGGCTGTGTAAGACCCCATCGGCAAAACTCAACCGCACCACCGGATAGCGCGTCTGCCAGTCCCAGTGGTCATGGATGTGCAAACCACGGAATAATGGCTCGTTGCCTTCAAATAACTCTTTCAGCGTATCAACGAGCAGCGATTTACCAAAACGCCGTGGGCGGGATAGGAAATAATATTTCCCTTGCTCGATCAAGCGTTGCGCAAAGCCGGTTTTATCGACGTAATAATGGTCTTCACTACGAATTTCGCTAAAGGTTTGGATACCGATGGGCAGTTTACGTCGGGTCAAGGTCATGATGAGGTAGCCGTGGCGATGGGATAGCAGTTATGAGGTCATGAGAAGTTAATAGGTGTTAAGAGTCAATGTCATCTACGCAGCAGTATACATCAATAATAAAGTCTTCGACTGATATGGCCTTTCCGCCCTATCTTTTTGTTTTTTTATTATAATAAGGTGTGTTCTTTGGCTTTACGCCTAGAAACAGTGCAGATCGAGTGTAACCGCTTGCCAATGCTGCATTGCAGCGTTATGCTGTATTGGCACCTATGCACGGTAAATCATGACCTTTGTGAACCATGACTGTACGTAATCTTGACTCCCTGTTTCGACCCCAATCGATTGTTTTATTAGGCGCTAGCGAACGTCCGCGCTCGCCGGGTTTGCGCGTATTGCAAAATCTGCGTCTCGGCGGGTTTGCCGGTGCGCTGTATGCCGTCAACCCCAAATATCGGCAAGTGGCGGGATTGACCTGTTATCACCACCTCAACGAACTACCTGAGGCGGCGGATCTTGCGGTGATTGTCACGCCGCCTAGTACGGTGCCACGGTTAATTAAACAACTGGCTCAGCAGGGAACCCGTGCGGCTGTTGTGATCACCGCCGGTTTGGACGGCCCGCAGCGGCGTTGGGGCAGTCATCGGCGTCAAGCCATGTTAGATGTGGGACGAGCAGTGAATTTCCGCATTCTCGGGCCGGGCAGTTTAGGTGTGATTGTCCCGCCAATCGGTCTCAATGCCAGTTGCGCTCAACTAAGCCCGCAATCCGGGCGATTGGCCTTGGTCGCCCAGTCTGGGGCAGTCATGACGGCGATGATTGACTGGGCAGCGGAACATGATGTGGGGTTCTCCCATCTGGTGGCCTTGGGGGGTAAGGCCGATATTGATTTTGGCGACACCCTGAATTATCTGGCCGATGACCACAATACCAATGCCATTTTGCTGTATATCGAATCGTTAGAACACGCTCGCAAATTCATGTCAGCCGCGCGCGCAGCAGCGCGCATCAAGCCGGTGGTGGTGCTCAAAGCCGGTCGCTACGCTCAGCGTCATGAGTTATGCAGTGATGACGAAGTGCACAATGCCGCTTTTGCCAGAGCCGGTCTGCTGCGAGTCGATTCAGTGGCCGAATTATTTGATATGGCCACGACTTTAGCGCATTCCAAACCGGCTAAGGGCGAGCGTTTGGCCGTGGTCACCAACAGCAGTGGTATGGGTTTGCTGGCCGTTGATGCCTTGGTCGAAACCGGTGGCCGCTTAGCCGTACCCAGCCGAGATTGTCTGCGTCAGCTTGAGCCGATTGTGCCTCGTGAAGCCTTGGGCAGCAATCCGATTGATTTGGGAGGCGATGCGCCTCCTGAGCATTACGTTAAAGCTGTGGACATCCTGCAGAAAGACGCGGAAGTGGATGCTGTTTTGATGGTGCACTCGCCCCAAGCGGGCAGTTCCAGCTATGCCATTGCCGCCGCCATGATTGACGCCGCAGGCGCATGGCGCAAGCCGTTGCTGACCAGTTGGGTGGGTAATGTCTCGGTGTGTGACAGTCGGGAATTATGTTCGCAAGCGCGGATACCCGATTACGCCAGTCCAGCGGAAGCGGTGCAAGCGTTTATGCACATGGTGCGGTATCGGCTGAATCGGGAATTGCTCATGGAAACCCCGCCGATGGTTGCCGGGCAATTTGCCACGAATGCTCCGGTGGCCTCTGAGGTCATCACCGAGGCACTGGCTGATGGACGCCGCTGGCTAACGGGCAGTGAGGCGCGTACCGTTCTTGAAGCCTATTCCGTACCTACGGTACCGACGTTGCATGCCCGCGATGCCGACCAAGCCGCTCGCCATGCGGCCAGTCTTGGCGAGCCGGTTGCTTTGAAAATTGCCTCGCCCGATATCCGCAATAAATCGGAGTTTGGCGGCGTCATTTTGGATTTGCATGGACCTGAACAGGTCGGCGTAGTGGCCTTGGGTTTGGAAGCGCGGATGCGCCAGCGCTTTCCGCGAGCGCGGATTGATGGCTTTACCGTACAGCCGATGGTGAAATGGCCGGGGGCTTTGGAATTATTAGCCGGTGTCGTCTGCCATCCCTTATTTGGGCCGGTGATTGTCTTCGGTCATGGGGGGACGGCAGCCGATTTAATTGATGATCGCTCCGTAGCGTTACCGCCTCTGAATCTCAAACTGGCCCGCGAACTGATTAAACGCACCCGCATTGCCAAGTTATTGTCGGGGTATCGCAATCAACCAGCCGCCGATGTCGATGCCTTGGCGCTCACCTTGCTGAAATTATCGCAACTGGTTGCCGACTCACCGCATATTGTCGATTTCGCCATTAACCCACTGCTCATTTCAGGGCGGGGGGTATTGGCTATGGACGCCCAAGTGGCGCTGAGTGAACGACCCATCTGTGGGGCAGCCAGTTTAGCCATTCGGCCTTATCCACAGGAGCTGGAGGAACGCTTATCGCTGCGCAACGGGGAAACGCTGTTGCTGCGCCCGATTCGCGCTGAAGATGAGCCTGCGCTGCAGCGCTTTTTTAGTCGCCTGAATCCAGAAGAGGTGCGCTTGCGTTTTCACCATCCGATGAAAGTCATGGATCACCACCTCGCAGCGCGCTTAACCCAATTAGATTATGACCGCGATATGGCTCTAGCCTTGGTGGATGATGCCAGTGAACTGCACGGCGTGGTGCGTTTATCCTCGGACCCTGATCGTCATGAGGCTGAGTATGCGATTATTATTGCCCGCGCCCTAGCCGGTCTAGGCTTAGGACGCTTGCTGATGGAACGCATTATTGCCTATGCACGCACCCAAGGTATTGCTGAGGTGTATGGCTCAGTGCTCAATGAAAACCAAGCCATGCTGGCGTTATGTACTAAACTCGGGTTTGTGCGCGAACCCCATCCAGAAGGGCCGCATTTGGCACTTATGCGGTTGATTATGAATCAAAAATAGCCGCATAATCATTGTGCGGTTTACGCAAAACCTGGTGGCACCCATTCCTGCATCATGCGCTGCCGTGCAAAACGCAGGCGTTCGGACATCAGAGCCGAAAAGCGTTTGAGTAGCTCATAGCCGAAGCGTGGATCAGACTCACAACGCTCACGAATGGTTTTGCCATCGAAACGGATGACCTCCGTCGGCTCTACGGCACGGGCTTGGAAATGCCATGAGTACGGTGGAATTAGCCACGACCAGCCCAAAATGGCATCCGCACTCAAGTCTTGGAGTTCCAGCGGTGGTCCCTCAAGGGCAGCCACTTCTACGGTGATGCGTCCGCTAACCAGTAGATAAAATTCATCGGCGGCATTACCGTAACGAAATAGCACCTCTTCACTGTCCAGAGTTAAGGTTTCTGCACAGTCGGTGAGGAAATCCAAGTAATGGTACTCGGTATCCAAGCTGGTAAAGAAATCATGGCGCTTAAGATGTTCTCGCAAGGCTTCGCGATTCATAATGGCTGCTCCTAGAGGGTGAACCCAATGTAATCGATGCTACTATACAGGATTTACACGACGTTGCCGTAGGATAAGTACTTTCCGAGATGATATTATGGGTTATTGCGGATAGTGTACTTATCTGAGCTTGGGCAGAATGGCCGTGTCAACTTAATCAGACACCCGATGACCGGGTTCATGAGGTCGCACATGTCACAGTCTCACCCCGCTAACAGACCATCTACTATGGAATCTTTATCTTGTGCTTGTTCGGTGTGCAGTATGGCGCTGAATTGCTTGTGTAAGGATCTGGATGCGGTGTTGAAAACCCAGTTGGAAAACGAAGTGCTGCGCAATCGTGTGGTCAATCGCGGTCAGGCTCTGTTTGAAATTGGCGATACTTTTCAGCGCTTGTATGCCGTGCGTTCCGGTTCCGTCAAGGTGTACAGCCTGATTGATAATGGTGAAGAGCAGGTTATGGGGTTTTACCTACCAGGCGAGTTATTAGGTCTGGAGGCCATTGATCAGGGGGTACATGAGTGTTCAGCAGTCGCCTTAGAAACCAGCAGCATCTGTGAGGTTAAATTTAAAAGACTCGAACAATTATGCTCTGTGCAACCGGCATTACAACAACGCCTGCATCGTCTTTACGCCCGTGAGATTGCTCGTGACTATGCCATGTTACAACTGCTCGGACGTAAAAGTGCTGAACAGCGGCTTGCCAATTTTCTGCTGCATTTATCACGGCGCTTTGCTGATCGCGGGTATTCCGCTGAAGAGTTTAATCTCAGTATGTCGCGGCATGAAATTGGTAATTATCTGGGCTTGGCATTAGAGACGGTTAGCCGTCTGTTAGCCCGCTTCCAAGAGCAAAAATTGATCGAAGTTAAGCGCCGTCATGTCCGCTTGCTCAAGCGCCAAGCACTGGCGGTTGTGGCGGGTGAACCGTTGAATCCCGTCGTGCGGCATCATTATCATTGACCCTGAGTATAGAGTGTGTCCAATTGGCACAGGGCTTATAGGACTTGCATAACCGCGCTAAATTCTCGATACTATCACTTCCCCTAGCCGGGGTGGCGGAATAGGTAGACGCGCCGGACTCAAAATCCGGTTCTGGCAACAGAGTGCGAGTTCGATTCTCGCTCCCGGCACCACCAATAACCGTTCATTCAGTCGCGTGGTCTTCAAAAATAACTGATTTTAGGAACGAGGCTAATGGTAAGCGGCGCTTATCCTGCCAATCACCGTCAATGGCTGTATGCGGTATTAGCCAGCATCCTACTGCTCTGTGTCCTGCATCCTGTAGCGGCTCAGCGCTTGCCGGTGGGCGATCTGCTGGAGGCGGCTGAGGCATTTGCCGATCCCCCGGCTGAATGGGATTACCAATTTCCTGCCGATCACGCTGCCCATCCTGAGCAATTTGGTGAGTATTGGCTGATTGTTGGCCGTGTGCACACTCCTGAGCACTCCATACTCGGTTTTCAACTGGCGTTTTATCGGCTGTCGGTAGCCACCGAGACCGTTCACCGTGCTTCACGCTGGCGTACCCAAGCGGTGTATCGCGCTCAGTTGGTGCTGGATTCAGCCCAAGGCCGAGTGACCGAAGAACGCTATAGCCGCGATGCTTTGGGGCTGAGTGGGGCTGAGAACTATAGCGTCTGGCTAGAGGACTGGTCGCTGGTGTTTGTGCCGGAGTGTGAGTGTTTTCATCTGCACGCGGTGCTGGAGGATCAGCGTTTGAGCCTAACCCTCGAAGCGGCTCTAGCTCCCCGCTTACCCATTACCGGTGTGCCTGGATTACCCGCCGCACAACCGGGCAGTCATGGCTATTGGTGGCCGGCCTTACACGCACACGGTCAATGGCAAATCGGTGCGCAACACCACACCGTAACGGGTGAAGCTGTATTCGAACAGGTCTGGGGGCGGCGCTTGCCGATTGCGCAAGGCCAGTTGATGTTAAACCGCCTGTGGTTAATGCCTGATGAAGGCAGCGCGTTGCGCTGTATGCTGTTGCAGCGGCGGGGTGGTGGTGGTCGGCCATTAGGGGAGTGCCTAGTATGGTCGGATTCCGCCGGACTGGCTTGGCAAGCGGATATTGATCGCCTGCGACCCCTGCCTTCGGGAGGCAGGGGGTCTGCGCCCGTGTGGTTATTAGAGCGTCCTGCGCAGTCACTGCGCGTTGAGTTTAACCCGATGCACTCTTATTCCTCGCAGAAAGCATCTGGCGGATGGCTGCCGGTATGGAGCGGATTGCTCAGTGGGTATGGCGAACAGGCTGAACTCGTGCAGCAAGGTTGGGGTTGGTTAGAATCGACTCAGCCTTGAACTGAGCAATTAGTAGATTTCGACACGGTTGCGTCCGGCGGCTTTAGCCCGGTATAACGCTTTATCCGCTTGGCGGAGCAGGTCGTCTTCATCAGTAATGTCCGTGTGACGAGTCGCGACTCCGATACTGATGGTGATCACACCCGTATCGCTATCGGGGTGGTGTATCTCGGCTTGTTCCACAGCCTGACGGATTTTTTCTGCAATTAATACCGCGCCTTGGAGTGTAGTATTGGGCAGTACGATGACGAACTCTTCGCCGCCGTAACGGGCGCAAAAATCACCGCCACGGCGTGTCAATTGGCTCAGCAATTGGGCTATTTTGACCAGGCAGTGATCGCCGGCCTGATGGCCAAAATGATCATTGAATTGCTTGAAGTGGTCAATATCAATAATAGCCAGCGATAACGGTTGCTGTTCTCGCAGCGTCCGGCGGTATTCTTCAATGATCTGGGCATTGAAAAACCGTCGATTGGGAATATTGGTGAGAGAGTCAACAATGGCTTGATGGCGTAATACCTCATGCGAACGATGGAACATACGTCCTAGGCTTATGACCAGAACACTGCCCGCAGCGGCAATGGCCAGATGACTGCTAATCAGCCCAATTAGGGGAATGGGGGTCACATGGGGCAGGGTAACGCTGATGCCACCACGGATATCACCTTGTTGATACCCTTGTTGGCCATGACACGCCAGACACGCCTGCTCAGTGATTAACGGCGCCATATAGCGAAACCTGGTTTGTCCATCGTCGCGAGCAAAGAACTCACCGACTTCATTCATGCCGTTCTCAAATCTTTGTAACGCTTCAATTTCCCAAGAATCAGGGGCATTTTCTGGCCGTAGGGGATTAAGGCTAGTGATGTGAAAATTGACCCCAGTATCGAGTTGCGCTAATTCGCTTAACTGTCGAGTCATATAAGCGGGGTTAATCATGGTGAGCTGGGTGTCAGCATCGATGTGCACATCACGCTCGGGAATATCCGCAAGATAAGGATTGGGCAGGGTGTGATCCGATACTGGTACGTAAACTTTACCATGAGTGGCGTTCCAGTGCCGAGTCAATACAATGTTTTGATACAATGCACGCGCACTCTCGAAAGCAACGTCGGTACGCATCGTAGCCGCTTGATGAAGGTTCCACCAGAGGGAAGTTCCGATCAGCAGGAGCCACAGACCCATTATGATATGTGTTTTGAACTTCACGTTGGAGCGTCAGCCACGGAAATTATTCGGCCTACATTCCTAATGATTTCAGTAGGTCGTCATAGTCGTTGGGATCGGATGCGGCCGGTGGCGATTTAGGTTTTGGTTTAGCAGCGGCGGCTTCATCAATCAGTGCGTCTAGGTCGGGCTCTTCATCGGGCTGGAAGTCATTGAGTTTAATGAACTCGGTGTGATCCATTGCCAGTTCGAGATAAAATACATTATTGCGCTCAGTATAAAAACTGACTCGGCGCGATTCAGGATTATCGAGGTTGGTGTCCACGCTGAGTACGACCTGTTTACTCAGCGATAACATTTTTGGTTGGTTTTGAGTAATTTGCGTTTGTAATTCGCGGGCAATTTTGCCGGTGAAATCACCAACGATTTGGTTCATCAACTCCCCCATGACGTTGCCAACTTCATCCGAAGTATGCGAAGTGGCCAAATCCGTTTTGGACATCCCCATATTCAGCATATAGTTTTCATAGAGTTCCATAGCCGCCGAGGCAGAGAAGTTGATGACTACCAAGCCGGAAAATCCACCGTCGAATAACACAAAGCAGCCAATATCGGGTTTGAGGCAGGTTTTGCTGATACGCTGCACCATTGCCGAGTAGCGCACTTCACTGCTACTGGCTACAGTAAGCACTCGAGTCACCGAATTGCAGAGACTGCGGAGGATATCTTCGGTGCCAAATACCACGGCATAGTCTTGTGTACTCATTGTTCAGCCTTAGTCGCTACAACTGTTCCAAAAAACCTAAACAAAGTTGCTCAGGATGGTTTTTCGGTAATTCGCTCTCCGTTGATAACACCCTTGCGGGCGAGCAACTGGAGTCCGGGTTGAGCAGTCCCAACCGAATG
>PWUP01000178.1 GCA_003562535.1 Gammaproteobacteria bacterium
GGGGCGACCTGGGTTCGACGTGGGTTGCGAAACCTGAGGTGCATGCCGAGGATGCAGCTAGGCCTCGTAAAAACTGCTGTAAACTAATAGTTGCCAACGACGACAACTACGCTCTAGCGGCCTAACCCCCGCTAGCCTCCGATCGCAGCCTGCTCATGGGCGGTGAGTTCCGGGGGTCGCCTAAACATGAGATCGTCCTGTACGTCGTCCACGCCGACAGGGTTAAACTCAAGTGGAACCGCTGATCGTTACCCTGCCCGTCGGGTGGTGGTCAGTTAAATTAAAGACGTGGCTAAGCATGTAGTACCAACGGCGTAGAATTTACGGACGCGGGTTCGATTCCCGCCGCCTCCACCAATCAGAAAAAAATGGAGCTAACCGCCATGCGTAGAATGTTCACTCGTTCCCACGCTCCTGCGTGGGAATGCATACGGCGTTCACTCATGGGCAGAAACCGTTATGTATCCATGCACTCAATCCGAACCGCCTTGTCGATACTCTAGTACGAGGAATGATCCGGATGGCTTGGGTTTTGGGAGGTTTGTACCACATGGTAGCTCGGTATGCATTCCCACGCAGGAGCGTGGGAACGAGACATAGGGACTGTTTGTGCTATTCGCTACCGGCATGAAACGCACTACCCGCTTGCGTCGTTTAATCGAGTCACCCGATATTTTCATCATGCCCGGTGTGCAAGATGCCCTGACAGCAAAAATTGCTGAACAAACCGGTTTTGCGGCCATTACCTGTGGTGGCTATGCCAGCACCGCAGCGCTTCTAGGTGCGCCCGATAGCTCACAACTGGGTTTAGCGGAACTCGCTGAACATTATGCTCGGATCAACGATGCGGTTGATATTCCCCTGTTTGCTGACGGCGATACCGGTTTTGGCAATGTCAGCAATGTACGCCGCTTGGTACGCAGCTATGAACGTGCTGGAGTTGCCGGCTTGTTCATTGAAGATCAAGTGTTCCCTAAGCGTTGTGGTCATATGCCGGGCAAGGCTGTGGTGCCGATTGCCGAGATGGTGGCGAAACTGCAAGCCGCTTTGGATGCCCGCGACGACCCCGATTTAGTGATTATGGCGCGTACCGATGCGCTAGCGGTACACGGTATTGATGCAGCGATTGAACGCGCCCAAATTTACCGCGAGGTCGGTGTCGATTTGATTTTCGTCGAAGCCCCGCGCACAGTGGTGCAAATGCAGCGCATTTGCAGCGAAATCGAAGCCCCTTGCATGGCCAATAATATCGAAGGGGGGCTGACTCCTATGCTGTCGGCCACGGACCTGCAAACCATTGGCTATGCCGTTGTGGTGTTCCCTTGCGCCATTAACTACGCCATCGCCCATGCCGCGCAACAGTTGTACGCGACCCTGCTCGCTTCGGGCACCAGCCTACCCCTCGCCCAGCGTATGCTCGATTTCGAAACCTTTAATGATCTGGTCGGCTTGTCCGAGTTGCGCGATCGCGAACAAAGCGATTTAGATCGCGCTCAACGGGTATTACAGCAACGTGATCGCTCATGCCCGTAAGCTATCCACTGAATAATCCCTTTAGTTGCCAAACCGATGCGGCAGGACGCCTGCTGTATGCAGCGCCCATAGCCCAGCCGTTAGCGATAATACGCTAGGAATTGTGTTGACAGTGCTCACCTTTTTCACCGAAAATGCTTTACGGTTTGTCGTTATTTAGGTCACCCTAATGCCTGCCCTGACTGCACTGATTTTTGATGTTGATGGTACGCTTGCGGATAATGAGTGCGACGGCCATCGTGTGGCATTTAATCAAGCATTTGCCGAAGCTGGGTTAGACTGGCACTGGGATGCTGAACGCTATGGAGAATTATTAGCTGTTACGGGTGGTAAAGAACGCATCCGTTACTACTTATCTCAGGATTGGCCCCAGCGCTTGCATGAACCCGGCATCGATGACTACATTAAAACGCTGCATGCTGCCAAAACCCGCCATTATGTGGCTTTACTGGAAACGGGAGCTATTCCCTTACGTCCAGGTATAAAGCGCCTGATAACAGAGGCGAGACAGGCGGATCTCCGTTTGGCCATTGCCACCACCACATCGCCGGTTAATGTCACCACCTTGTTGCGTACCACTCTAGGCGAGGCCAGTGTTGACTGGTTTGAAGTCATTGCCGCTGGTGATATCGTTCCCGCTAAAAAGCCCGCCCCTGATGTTTACCACTACGCCTTAAAGGCACTCAATCTGGCGCCTTCCGCTTGCTTGGCGCTAGAGGATTCAGCCCATGGGTTGCGTGCGGCACGCGCCGCAGGTATACCGGTAGTTGTGGTAAATAACGCTTATACCCAAGACGATGATTGCTCCGGAGCCTTAGCTGTGCTAGACGGTTTCGGTGACCCCTACAACCTGCCCACCGTGCTTGCCGGTTCCACACCGATGAATGGCTATGTCGATATACCCAGCCTTAGGGCATGGCATAAGAGGCAGTAACGGCGTTACTGATCAATGTGATTATTATTAACTTAACAATCAACAGACATAATGGCCTTACCGTGGCATCGTCGTCATCAACTTAGGTTTGTCAGCAGACAAACCGCACTCAGACTCAATGGAGAGTTTTATGACCGCAACCCCCCCGACCGATAATAAAAAACTATTACAGTGGATTGATGAAGTCGCCGAGTTATGTCAACCCGACCGCATCCACTGGTGTGATGGCTCCCAAGAGGAATACGATCAGTTAGCCGAAGAATTAGTGCAAGCTGGAACCTTTATACGGCTTAATCAAAGCAAATGGCCGAACTGCTTTGCCGCATTCAGTGACCCCAGCGACGTGGCGCGTGTTGAAGATCGCACCTTCATTTGCAGTCAAGGGCAAACGGATGCCGGACCGACCAATAATTGGATGGAACCCAAGGCGATGAAGGCGGAGCTTAACGGCTTGATGCAAGGCTGTATGCGTGGCCGAACCCTATATGTCATACCGTTCAGCATGGGGCCGCTGGGTTCGCATATCGCCCAAATCGGTATTGAGATCACCGACTCGCCCTATGTCGTGGTCAATATGCGCATCATGACCCGTATGGGTAAGGCCGTACTCGATGTCTTAGGCGATGGCGATTTCGTTAAATGCCTGCACACAGTCGGTGCACCCTTGCAGCCCGGACAACAAGACATGCCCTGGCCGTGCAATCCAACGACCAAATACATCGTCCACTTCCCTGAAGAAAAATCGATTATTTCCTATGGCAGTGGTTATGGTGGCAACGCCCTCTTGGGTAAAAAATGCTTTGCCCTGCGCATTGCCTCAACTATGGCGCATGATGAAGGTTGGTTGGCTGAGCACATGCTGATTCTCGGCGCTGAAGCTCCCGATGGGGAAAAAACCTATATTGCAGCAGCTTTTCCCAGCGCCTGTGGTAAAACCAACCTCGCTATGTTGATCCCACCCAAGTCGTTCGTAGATGACGGTTGGAAAATCAGCACGGTGGGCGATGATATCGCCTGGATTAAACCCGGTAAAGACGGACGCCTGTACGCCATTAATCCCGAAGCGGGCTTTTTCGGCGTCGCCCCTGGCACTAACAAAGAAAGCAACCCCAATGCGATGGCCTCCATTCAGGCCAATAGCATCTTCACCAATGTCGGTGTCACCGATGACGGTGATATCTGGTGGGAAGGCATGAGCAAAACCCCACCGGCGAATCTAATCGACTGGCAACGCAAACCGTGGACTCCAGACAGTGGCCGACCTGCCGCCCACCCCAATGCACGGTTCACGGCTCCCGCCAGCCAGTGCCCCTGTATTGATCCGGCCTGGGAAGACCCCAAAGGGGTACCTATCAACGCCTTTATCTTCGGAGGCCGCCGCAGCACCACCGTACCTTTAGTGTACCAAGCCGTGAACTGGAATTTCGGTATTTATCTAGCCGCCACCATGGGTTCGGAAACCACAGCCGCTGCCTTTGGTGAGCAGGGCAAAGTCCGGCGTGATCCGTTTGCCATGCTGCCTTTCTGTGGCTACCACATGTCGGATTACTTCAACCATTGGCTACAAATTGGTCGTGATCTAGCGCATCCACCATCGGTGTTTGGGGTCAATTGGTTTCAACGTGGCCCAGACGGCAAGTTTATCTGGCCCGGTTTTGGTGACAATATGCGGGTTTTGAAATGGATTATCGACCGCACTCACGGCCGGGCAGGCGCGGTTGAAAGCCCGCTGGGTTGGATGCCACTCTATGAAGAGATGGACTGGCGGGGGCTGGAAAACTTTTCACGCGAAGATTTTGATAAATTAATGAATGTAGACCGCGAGGCGTGGAAAAATGAAGTGGTCTCCCAAGATGAATTCTTCTCGCGTCTATACGACAAGCTACCGAAAGAATTTATCTTTATGCGCGAACTGCTGTTCTCTAGCCTGTGGCGGTCACCAGAGCATTGGAACATGGCAGAAGACAAGGAATCCTTTCGAGGTATTGCGCGAGGCGTTTACCCCTCAACCTGAGTAGTTATGGCTTAACTGATCCTCGATGTAAGCGTTCAGCCCCCCTGCCTTCAACTCCCTCTCCCTTTGGGAGAGGGTTGGGGTGAGGGGCTTACTCGTTCCCACGCAGCCCTGATCGGGTCGGGCTGACGGGATTGCGCCCGTCAGCCCTCCCACACCACCGGACATGCGGTTTTCCGCATCCGGCGGTTGAACCCGGCGACTTTAACTGTAGCAAAATCGGGGAGTATTAATCATCCACTCCCCCATCTTCATTCAGCACCTTCTCCTTTTTTCCCTTTCGCCCAAGTCGTGTAGTCTCCGTGACTTTATTTAGGACTACCGCAGTAAATATGCAGTAAATCCACTTACCACAAACAACAAAGGTAATGCTTGACGACCTAAGCGTTTGATTATTTGGTCGGAGTAGCAGGATTTGAACCTGCGACCCCTGCCTCCCGAAGGCAGTGCTCTACCAGGCTGAGCTATACTCCGAATGCTGTCAGTATGTCCGACTGACCGAGAACTTGGCAAGTCCAATCATAGCCTGTTTATACGGTGACTCGGGTAAAACCGATAAACGGGCAATGGCTTGTTCAACTTCTTCCCTAGCCAGTCGCACAGTATAGTCGATTGCGCCGGTGGACTCAATGGCGGTGATGACTTCATTAATTCGCTCGCGCCCACCCTGCTCAATGGCCTGGCGAATCAAGTTACGCTGTGCCTCGCTGCCAGTGCGCATGGCATAAATCAATGGCAGGGTTGGCTTGCCCTCAGCCAGATCATCGCCAATTTTTTTACCGATGTCCGTATCGCTGCTGTTATAGTCCAGCACATCATCGACCAGTTGAAAGGCGGTGCCGAGATGCTGACCGTAAGCCGCTAAGGCTTGAATATCCTCACTGGAACGGTCGGACAATAAGCCACCGAGCTGGGCAGCAGCGCTGAACAGCACCGCCGTTTTGTGATAAATCACCCGCATATAATGCGCTTCTGTGGTGTCCGGATCATGGACATACATCAACTGCATCACCTCACCTTCAGCGATGGCGTTAGTGGTGTTCGCCATAAGCTGCATCACGTCCATGTTCTGGAGTTCTACCATCATTTGAAAGGCACGCGAATACAGATAGTCACCGACTAATACGCTGGCGGCATTACCCCACACCGCATTGGCCGTCTCCCGACCTCGACGCAGTTCGGACTCATCGATCACATCATCGTGCAACAGGGTGGCTGTGTGAATGAATTCAATAATTGCCGCTGCCGCAATATGATCTTGAGCCGCGTGTTCACACGCACGGGCGGCCAGTAACACCAGTTTGGGGCGCAGCCGTTTGCCCCCGCTGTTGATGATGTACGTTCCTAATTGATTAATTAATGCAACCTCGGAGTGCAAGCGTTGTTGAATCAGTTGATCAACCGCTTGCGTATCGGGCTGTATCAAGCGACGGATGGCTTCAAGGCTCATCGTTGCAGAGTGCGTCATATTGTTTTTAACCTGATATCGGGTGACTACAGAGTGTTCACATTAAAATTTACAGTGCTGAATGGATTGACCCTGTCCTAATGAGTAGGATAACATTAACGGTCTTTTGTTTAAGGCCCATTCTGGCATTTTTTTGGAGATGAGTTAAATGTATGCTGTGATCAAGACTGGGGGTAAGCAGTACAAGGTCGCCGAGGGCCAGCGGCTCCGAGTCGAAAAGCTGCCGGTTGAACCGGGAGCGCAGGTCGAATTCGATGAAGTGATGCTGGTCGCGGATGGCGAAACCATCACCGTCGGTACCCCCCACGTTGCCGGCAGCAAAGTGACCGCGGTTGTGACCGCCCAAGGCCGTAATAAGAAAGTTGAGATTATCAAATTTCGGCGGCGTAAGCAGTACATGAAACGCATGGGGCATCGGCAGGCTTATACTGAGCTGCAAGTTACCGCTATTGAGCCTAACCGCTCTGCACCCGCCGACGTCCAAGTGAACTAACAGGAGTGATTGCTCATGGCACACAAAAAAGCAGGTGGTAGTAGCCGTAACGGTCGCGATTCCGAGTCAAAACGTTTGGGTGTCAAACGCTTTGGTGGTGAGTTAGTGCGTGCCGGTAGCATCATTGTTCGTCAACGGGGGACTCAGTTTCACCCGGGTGAGCATGTGGGCTGCGGCAAAGATTACACCCTATTTGCTAAAACCGACGGCCACGTTGTGTTCCGAGTGAAGGGGCCGCATAACCGGCGTTATGTGAGCATTCAGCCCACCGCCTGAAGCCTGCTGCGGCGTAATCATTCAGTCCCCTCTCCCCCATTTATGGGGGAGAGGGCTAGGGTGAGGGGGTAAGCTTTTGATTCAAAGCCCCTCACCCCAACCCTCTCCCAAAGGGAGAGGGAGCTTAAGGCAGGGGGGCTGAACGCTTACGCTGCGGCGGCTCCTGAAAAAGCCCCGCCCAAGGGGCTTTTTTTATGGAATTGATTTAGTAACTCATGAAATTTGTTGACGAAGTCACAATTCGTGTCGAAGCCGGCGATGGGGGGAATGGCTGTGTCAGCTTCCGTCGCGAAAAATTCATCCCCTTTGGCGGACCCGACGGCGGCGATGGCGGCGATGGCGGTAGCGTGTATCTGCGTGCCGATCCCCATTTGAATACCTTGGTCGATTACCGGCATAAACGCCTGTTTCGCGCTCGACGTGGCGAAAACGGTGCCGGGCGCAACCGTACCGGTGCCAGTGGTGACGATCTATACCTCAATGTGCCGGTCGGCACTCTGGCTCATGATGACGATACTCAAGAACTCATCGGCGATCTCAACACCCCCGGCCAAGTCCTGCGCGTGGCCCGTGGGGGTTTTCACGGTCTGGGTAACACCCGCTATAAAAGCAGTACCAACCGCGCCCCGCGCCAGTTCAAACCCGGCACCCCCGGTGAACAGCGTCATCTGCGTTTGGAATTGAAATTACTGGCCGATGTCGGTCTGGTGGGGATGCCGAACGCGGGTAAATCGACTCTGATCAGTGCCGTGTCCGCTGCTCGACCCAAAATTGCCGACTACCCCTTTACTACTCTGCATCCCCAGCTTGGCGTGGTGCGAGTGGGCTTGTCACAAAGTTTTGTGATGGCGGATATTCCCGGCCTGATCGCCGGTGCGGCTGAGGGGGCGGGTTTGGGCACCCGCTTTCTTAAACACTTAGCGCGTAATCGGCTGCTCTTGCATCTGGTGGATATGTCGCCGTACAGCGACAGCAGCGACCCGCTGAGTGATGTGCGGGCGGTCGAACAGGAGTTAGCCGCTTACAGCGCCGAGCTAGCGCACCGCGAGCGCTGGCTGGTGCTGACTAAATTAGACCTGCTGTCTGAGCCCGAACGCGCTGAACGCCAAGCGGATCTGGTCGCGGCACTGGAATGGTCGGGGCCGGTGTTTGCGGTGTCCGCCGCTGAGCAGATCGGTACCCGTGAGCTCACCCAAGCCATTATGCGTCATTTGGAACTCACTGCCCCGGCCAGCCCGTCGCCGCCAGCAACTGAGCATGAGTTGCCTCCACTGGATACCCATCATGAGTGAAACCGCCCATCATGGCCGCTGGGTGATTAAAATCGGCAGCGCCATGATTACCGACA
>PWUP01000011.1 GCA_003562535.1 Gammaproteobacteria bacterium
ACATCGGACGCCACCACACTGGCTCAGACCCTACTCGGTCAGGTTCTCGTGCGGGTGCTGGCAGACGGTACGCGCCTGTCAGGGAGGATTGTTGAGACGGAAGCCTATCTCGGTGTCGAAGATCGCGCCGCTCACAGTTTTGGCGGACGGCGAACCCCCCGCAATGCCTCGATGTGGGGGCCAGCAGGCCATGCCTATGTTTACTTCACCTACGGTATGCACCACTGCATGAATGTGGTCGCAGACGCAGCGGGTCAGCCCAGCGCCGTATTACTCCGCGCCCTCGAACCGCTGGACGGCATCGAGCGGATGCGTACCCAGCGCGCCGTCAAGATAGCCGCTTCGCGCCTGCGCACCGTGGATCTGTGCTCGGGACCGGCTAGACTCGCTCAAGCCTTGGCTATTGACCGCACGCTGGATGGCGCTGACTTGGTTGTTGGATCGGCGCTGTTCATCGAACAGGGGCATCTAGTTCCTGCCGACGGCATCGTCGCCAGACCCCGAATCGGCATCGGTTATGCGGGTGAGTGGGCGGATAAACCGCTGCGCTTTTGTGTGGTCGGTAACCCGAATCTGAGTCGCAGGGTATAGTTACTGGATACTCGCACACTCGCACACTCGCGGTTGAAAAAACAACCCCCTGCGTTTTATCCGCAGAGGGTTGTGGTAGCAGTCAGTCTGCTGTGTGACGGACTTATTTGGTTGCGTAACCGATGCTTTGTAAGGCTTCGGTCACTTCATCGAGAATGGCCGGATCATCAATCGTCGCTGGAGCACGGTAGTCCTCGCTGTCAGCGATTTTCTGCATGGTGCCGCGCAGCACCTTACCCGAGCGGGTTTTGGGCAGACGCGGTACGATGACCACATGCTTGAACGCCGCCACTGGGCCGATTTGGTTGCGTACCTGCTGGATCAATTCTTTGGTGATCTCGTCCTTATCCTTATCGATGCCCGCTTTCAGAACCACCAAACCGACCGGCAATTGGCCTTTAAGCTGATCAGCCGCGCCGATGACGGCACATTCAGCGACGGCTTGATGGCTTGACAACACTTCTTCCATCGCGCCGGTGGAAAGCCGATGCCCAGCGACATTAATCACGTCGTCAATTCGGCTCATAATCCATAAATAGCCGTCTGTGTCCTGATACCCAGCATCCCCGGTCAGATAATAGCCGGGGTAAGTGGTCATATAGGCATTACGGAAACGCTCATCATTGCCCCACAGCGTCGGCAGGCAACCCGGCGGCATGGGCAGTTTGATGACAATATTGCCCATATCCCCGCGTGGGACTTCTTTGCCAGATTCGTCCAGTACCTGCACGTCATAGCCCATGACGGCCTTGGTGGGCGAGCCGTGTTTAATCGGCAGTTGTTCGATGCCCAGACAGTTGGCGGCAATCGCCCAACCGGTTTCGGTTTGCCACCAGTGGTCGATGACCGGCACTTTGAGCATGGTTTCGGCCCAATTGAGCGTATCGGGGTCGGAGCGCTCACCGGCTAAGAACAAGGCTCGGAAAGGCCCTAGGTCATACTGCTTGAGGTAGTCGCCCTTGGCATCTTCTTTTTTGATGGCGCGGAATGCCGTAGGTGCGGTGAACAGAGTGGATACCCCATGCTGGCTGATCACTCGCCAAAATGCGCTCGGATCGGGCGTACCGACCGGTTTGCCCTCGTAAACAATGGTGGTGCAACCGTATAACAGAGGGGCATAGACAATATAGGAGTGACCCACCACCCAGCCGACATCGGAAGCCGCCCAGTACACTTCACCTGGCTCCATATTGTAGATATGGCGCATGCTCCAAGTGAGCGCAACCGCATGACCGCCGTTATCGCGCACCACGCCTTTAGGCTGGCCAGTAGTGCCTGATGTATAAAGGATATACAGCGGATCAGTAGCGGCTACGGGCACACAGTCGGCAGGGGTTGCCTGCTCGCTCACCGTTTGCCAATCGTAGTCACGACCGGCTTGTAAGCTCGCCTCGACTTGAGGACGCTGCAAGATGATGCAGCTTTCCGGCTTATGCTGCGCTTGTTCAATCGCCGCATCCAATAGTGGTTTATAAGGGATGATTTTTTTACCCTCGATACCACAGGAGGCACTGACAATCAGTTTGGGTTGGGCATCATTAATACGGGTGGCCAGTTCGTTAGCGGCAAAACCGCCGAATACAACGGAGTGAATCGCCCCAATGCGAGCGCAGGCCAGCATAGCGATGGGAGCTTCCGGGATCATCGGCAGGTAGATGATGACCCGATCCCCTTTGCCGACACCGCGTGCGACCAAAGCACCGGCAAATTGCGCCACTTGCTCAAGTAATTGACTGTACGTAAACCGTTTAACGGTATCAGTCACCGGGCTGTCGTAAATCAGGGCGAGCTGATCGCCGCGCCCTCGTTCCACATGCCGATCCAGACAGTTGTAACAGGTGTTCAATTCCCCGCCAGCAAACCAGCGGTAGGCCGGGGGATTACTGTCATCCAGTACGGTGTCCCAGCGCCGAATCCAATCAACGGCCTCAGCGGCCTCGCCCCAGAAGCCGTGTGGATCGCTCAATGAGCGTTGATACAGTTCGTCATGTTTGCCCATCATTGTGCCCTTTTATAAGCGTTCGAACACAGCGGCAATGCCTTGGCCGCCACCGATGCACATGGTCACCAGTGCATAGCGACCGCCAATGCGTTGCAATTCGTACAGCGCTTTAACCGTAATGATGGCACCGGTAGCCCCAATGGGGTGACCCAAAGCGACCGCTCCACCATTCGGGTTGGTCTTAGCGGGGTCAAAGCCCAGCTCTTTGCTGACGGCACAGGCTTGCGCAGCAAAGGCTTCATTGGATTCGATCACATCCAGATCAGCAACCGTTAACCCCGCCCGCTCCAGAACTTTTTGCGTAGCCGGAATCGGTCCAATCCCCATGATTTTGGGATCAACGCCCGCATGAGCATAAGCAACCAGACGCGCCATGGGTTGTAAACCCTGCGCCTCGGCCACACTGCGTTCCGCCAGCACCAAGGCCGCTGCGCCATCATTAATGCCTGAGGCATTACCCGCAGTCACGGAACCGCCTTCTTTTCTGAACACAGCCCGCAGCTTACCCATGCCCTCGACACTGGCATCGCCGCGTACATGCTCATCGGTATCAAATACGGTGACGCCTTTGCGGGTTTTTAACTCAATCGGCAGGATTTGCTCCTTGAAGTAACCCTGAGCAATGGCATTGGCCGCCCGCCGATGGCTTTCAACAGCAAATTCATCCTGCTGATCACGGCTGATGCCGTACTGTTCTGCGACATTTTCGGCAGTGACGCCCATGTGGATGGTGTCGAAGGGATCAGTCAGGGAGCCGACCATCATATCGACGACCTTATTGTCGGCCATACGTGCTCCCCAGCGCATAGCGGGCAATACATAAGCCGCACGGCTCATGGATTCAACGCCGCCGCCGATAGCGACATCCGTATCGTTCAGTAAGATGCTTTGTGAGGCCGAGATAATGGCCTGCAACCCACTGCCGCATAGACGGTTAAGGGTCAGCGCCGAGGTGTGTTGTGGCAGTCCACCGTCGATGCAGGCGACTCGGGAAACGTACATATCACGGGCTTCACCATGAATCACATTACCCAACACCACATGACCGACACTTTGTGGATCGATCTTGGCGCGGCTGACCGCTTCGCGCAATACTTGGGCGGCCAATGAGGTGGGGGGGACATCTTTCAGCCCACCGCCGTAATCGCCAATGGCGGTGCGCACTCCACTTAATACGACAACTTCGCGTGTATCACTCATTGTTTTATCTTCCTCAGTCATGGATGTTATTTAACAGCGCGATTATCGATCAGATCATCGACAACGCCAGGATCGGCCAGCGTACTGGTATCACCCAGCGCATCGATTTCATTAGCCGCCACTTTACGCAAGATGCGGCGCATGATCTTACCGGAACGAGTTTTGGGTAAGCCCGGTGCCCACTGGATCACATCCGGGCTAGCAATGGGGCCAATTTCATTACGCACATGCTTGACCAGCTCTTTGCGCAGTTCCTCGGTGGCTTCTACGCCAGCCATCAGCGTTACATAGGCGTAAATGCCTTGACCCTTGATATCGTGAGGATAACCAACCACGGCGGCTTCAGCCACAGCGTCATGCAGCACCAGCGCTGACTCGACCTCAGCCGTACCCATACGGTGGCCGGAGACATTGATCACATCGTCCACACGCCCAGTGATCCAATAATAGCCGTCTTCGTCGCGGCGGGCGCCGTCCCCAGTGAAATAATAGCCTTTGTACATGGCGAAATAGGTTTCGAAGAAACGCTGATGATCCCCATACACGGTGCGCATCTGTCCCGGCCAGGGTTGTTTGATCACCAGATTGCCATCACCGGCTCCTTCGATTTCATTGCCCTCGGCATCCAGCAGTGCGGGAACCACACCAAAGAAGGGCAGGGTGGCGGAACCCGGTTTGAGGGTCGTGGCCCCCGGCAGTGGGGTGATGAGAATCCCACCGGTTTCAGTTTGCCACCAGGTATCAACAATGGGGCAGCGGCTATCGCCGACGACTTGGTAATACCATTCCCAGGCCTCGGGATTAATCGGCTCACCGACTGACCCTAGTATGCGCAGGCTGCTGCGGCTGGTTTTTTTCACCGGCTCTTCACCGTCGCGCATCAGCGCTCGGAGAGCGGTGGGGGCGGTGTAAAAGATATTGACTTGATGTTTATCGACCACTTCCCAGAAGCGGCTGGTGGTGGGATAGTTGGGCACGCCTTCAAACATCAAGGTGGTGGCGCCGTTGGTTAATGGGCCGTACACAATATAGCTGTGACCGGTGACCCAGCCGACATCCGCTGTACACCAATAGATTTCGCCATCGTGATAGTCGAAAACGTATTTGTGGGTCATGGCTGCGAACAGATTGTAGCCGCCGGTGGTGTGCAGTACGCCTTTGGGCTTGCCGGTGGAGCCCGAGGTATAGAGGATGAACAGCGGATCTTCCGCATCCATGGGTTCCGGTGGGCAATCTCCCTTAACGGCTGCGGTGGCTTCGTGATACCAGATATCTCGGCCTTCGTGCCAGTCAATATCCCCTCCGGTACGCTTGACCACCACTACGGTTTTGACACTGGGGGTCTGTTGGCAGGCTTTGTCACTATTGGCTTTCAGCGGTACTTTACGTCCGCCGCGCAGCCCTTCATCAGCGGTGATAACGGCTTTGCACTCAGAATCATTGATTCGATCTTTCAGCGCATCCGGGGAAAAGCCGCCAAAGACGATGGAGTGTACGGCACCGATGCGCGCACAAGCCAGCATGGCGTAAGCGGCTTCAGGAATCATGGGTAAATAGATACACACCCGATCACCTTTACCGACCCCACGGTCTTTCAGCACATTAGCCAGTCGGCAGACGTGGTCTTGCAGTTCGCTGTAGGTGATTTTACTGTCATCTGCTGGGTCGTCGCCTTCCCAGATGATCGCGACCTGACGGCCTTTACCCGCTTTAATATGGCGGTCAATGCAGTTATAGCTGACATTAAGCTGACCACCTTCAAACCAGCGGATGTGGGCCTTGCTGTAATCGTGTTCCCAGACTTTATCCCACGGTTTGAACCACGTTAGAAATTGCGTAGCTTGCTCGCTCCAAAAGCCTTCTGGATCGTCAATTGATCGCTGGTAAAGGTCTTGGTATTGGTCATAATTGATCAATGCAGCAGCCGCTATGTCAGGCGTAACTGGATAGCGTTTGACTTCGCTCATTATGGAGTCCTCCTAATTATTTGATTATTAAAAAACGGACAATCAGCAGTTGGATGTTTTTAACGTGCCGGCGAGGCAACAATACCAGTTTGTCGGGCAAAAGTCATGGTCATAACACGGGAATGGCGGTAGGGATACCGGCAAGGCCACGACGTGACAGATTATGAACGCACAATCTGCTTGACCACCCGGCCATCCGCTTCGGCCAATTCCAGCACTAACGGCATTTTGCCGAGGGCATGAGTGGCACAGGATAGACAAGGATCAAAAGCGCGGATGGCGACTTCAATATGATTCAACAGCCCTTCCGTGAGTTGCCGACCATTGAGGTAACGGCGCGCCACCGAACGGATAGCCGTGTTCATCGCCTGATTATTATGCGTGGTGGACACGATTAAATTACACCAACTCACCAAGTCGTTGTCATCGACTCGGTAATGATGGATCAAGGTGCCACGCGGGGCTTCAATGACGCCCACACCTTCGTGAGTGCGCTGTCCTTCAGCAACCAATTCGCCGCTGAGTAAATCCGGATCATCCAGTAATTCACTAATCACCTCAGCGCAGTGCAACATCTCGATCATCCGCGTCCAATGGTAGGCGAGCGTGGCATGAATCACCTCTGAACCGCCATAGTCCATGAATTCCTGCCGTTCGGTTTCAGCCAAGGGGCTGGGGATGACATCGCAGTTTTGCACCCGCGCTAAGGGGCCGACTTTATACCAGCCGTGATCCGGACCAAACTGGCGCAGATAGGGGAACTTCATATAGCTCCACGGTTTGACTTGTTCATCTAGCACTTGCAGATAATCATGATCCGCCACACCCTCAAGCACAATGCGACCGTTGGCATCACGGAACCGTAACGTCCCATCATACAAATCCAGCGCCCCATCGGCGCGTACCAGACTGGCTAGGCCCGAAGGCACCGTACCAAATTCATCGTAGAGCACGGAATCGGTGTGATGGAGATGTTTGACTAACTCTACTGCGGCTTGACACCACGCCACAATCTGCGGGATATCGCGTTTGAATTGAGCTTGATCTTCTGGGGCAAGATGCCGGTTCATACCACCGGGTATGGAACCGGTGCCGTGTACTCGCTTACCTGCGGTAGCGCGGATGATTTCTTGACCGAATTTGCGCAGCAACACCCCTTGGCGAGCCACATCAGGATAGGCGGCGGCTACACCCACAATATTGCGGCGTCCTACCTCAGATTCAAAACCGAATAATAAATCGGGGGAGGATAAATGGAAAAAATGTAAGGCATGGGACTGCAATACTTGCCCGTAATGCATGAGACGGCGCATTTTTTCCGCCGTTGGTGTGATCTGTGTTGCTCCGACCACCTGATCCAGCGCTTTGGATGCAGCGAGATGATGACTCACCGGACAAATACCGCACAGGCGTTGCACCATGACGGGGATTTCCCAGTAGGGACGACCTTGGATAAACACTTCAAAGCCGCGAAACTCGACAATGTGCAGACGCGCTTCTTGGACATGATCGTCAGTGTCTAACAGCAAGGTGACTCGACCGTGGCCTTCAACGCGAGAGACCGGATCAATGACTACGCGGCGTAGGCGGTCACGGTGGGTAGCGGTTTCCAGTTCAGCAGTCATCATTTTGTGCGAGAGACCCCGTCCTTCAGGGCGGGGAGGATAGCGCCTCGTGCACAGCACGATTCAAGCGACCCGTCTCGCATCCTCCTGTATGGGTTTGGGTTGAAGGGGCAGTAAATTACTGCGCATTTGAGCATACTGATCAGCATACAGCGACTGCAAGCGTTCGGCAATGGCATCTGCAGTGGGGGCGGTCATCGCCCCAGGTTGCAAAATCAAACAGTGCTACGGGGTGAATATCCCGTTGTGCTGACACCGCATTGTTTACCGATTGTCGTCATGATGCGCAGTCATCGCGGTTCGTAATCTGAACCGCAACGACGAATTCATCGTATTCCGTAGTATTAGCTAATCGAACCCATTGAATTTGCTGTAAGGCACTCCCCCTCTCCTATTGTGCCAATCCTCAGCCCGGAAAATAATAGGATTGTCAGGGGCAAGAGTCATGTGCCAATCGAAAATGAACTGGCGACTGTTGACCATCTGGACAAGAGTGCCTGCGTGAGCCATGCCGGTATTACGATCTGCCATCCGCGCAGTTTTGACATGTTGCGAAAGAATCGTTGATGAGGCTATGGCGCGGTTAATGGCTTTGGCTGTCTCCTCTGCAATCCCTGTAC
>PWUP01000207.1 GCA_003562535.1 Gammaproteobacteria bacterium
CGCTACGCTATGAGTGAGACCATACTGGCCTGTCAGGGGCTGACCAAGATTTTTCATCAAGGTACCCAAGAACTCCGGGTGCTGGATGGCGTTGATTTCAGCCTGCAACGCGGCGAGCGGGTAGCGATTATTGGCACCTCGGGAGCCGGTAAAAGTACTTTACTGCACTTACTCGGTGGATTGGATACACCCAGTGCGGGTGAGATCACCATAACGGGTCAGTCACTTAACGGTATTAGCGATGCGCAACGCAGCCGCCTGCGCAATCGATCCTTGGGGTTTGTCTATCAATTTCATCACCTGCTGGCCGAGTTCACTGCACTCGATAATGTGGCCATGCCGCTGCTGATTCGCGGGCTGGCAACGCGCGAGGCCAGCCACCGCGCCCAAGCCGTGTTGGAGCGCGTGGGTTTGGGAGAGCGTTTACACCATAGGCCAGGACAGTTGTCTGGTGGAGAGCGGCAACGAGCCGCGATTGCTAGGGCTTTGGTGACCGAACCGAACTGTGTATTGGCTGACGAACCCACGGGTAATCTGGATCGCGGCAGTTCCGAGCAGGTGTTTGAGTTGATGTTGACCATGAACCAGGAGCAAGGCACTGGACTGATCATGGTCACTCATGATCACAACCTCGCAGAGCGGATGGACGCGGTGTGGTTATTGCGTGATGGTCGCTTGGAACGTCACAGTTCTTGACTGCGCGCCACCGCCTTAGCTCTGGCGTGCTTGCGTCGCCGCCGTTCCCGCAAGCTGGATACCAAATGCCAACGCCAGCACAAGCGGATTAAACCGTAGGTTAATCCCCCCAGTAGCGTGCCTAACACCAGTGAACCGAGCACTAAAGGGCCTCCAAATGTGCCCAGTTGTTTGACCAGCCAATAGCTGGCCTCATCGGCTTGCAGCCAGTCATGGAGATTGAAGAGGTAATACAAACCATTACCAAACTTATAACCGGCAAAAAAAATGACGGGCATGGTCAGGGGATTGGTAATCCATACGGATAACACCGCCAGTGGTAAATTCACTCGGAATACAAAACTCAGGAAGGCAGCGATTAACATCTGCATGGGTACTGGGATGAAGGCGACAAAAACGCCCAAGCCCAGCCCGCCGGCGACGGAACGCCGATTGAGGTGCCATAAATTGGGGTCGTGCAGCCGAGCGCCTAACGGTCTTAAGCTTTTGTAACCATGTAAAGTTTTGGAATCGGGTACATAGCGTTTGAGAAAGCGCCTAGGCATGAATTCTGAACCATAACCAAGAGTCCCACGGACGTGTGAATAGCTTGGTTCAGTCTAACAAAAACAGCAAGGGTTTTCGTGTTGGGTAGCCGGTCGCTGTGTCCTTAAAGGTTGTGACCGGCCTGACTTCACTGTCCACTTAGGGTGCGCGATCAGGGGCGCAATCCGGCTTCATTGAGCAAATCATGCACATGTTTTACAGGAATCGCATAGCTGATACCACTGGGTCGATCTAAAGCCCGTTCCCGTCCCGCATGCACAAACACCATATTCAGAACCCCAATCACGCTGCCCGTCCGAGGATGATAGAGTGGGCTGCCACTGTTGCCTGGATAGGCGGTTAAATCCAGTTGAAAAATTGGAAAAGCATCGCGCATGCGTCGAATGGCTGCCGCATCCAGTTCACTGGCACGACTGGCCGGAATCGCCACCGGGCTGATGCTGGCAACAATCCCCACATGGGTTGCGGGGAACAGACCGATCACCGCGCCAATCGGAAACCCAGTCACAGCAACCGCATGCCCCTCACGCACTCGATCTGAATGGCCTAAACTGACCGCTGGTAGCGGATCACCTTCGATGCGCAACAAGGCGAGATCATGACGCGCTGATGTGGCCACCCGTTCAGCACGGCGCATCGTTGAATCACCGTGGAGAAACACCGCCAATTCCTCACGGCGTTCCCGATCTAAACTCGCCGGTAATACATGATCATTAGTGATGATGTGGCGACCATCGCTGACAGCAAAGCCGGTACCCAGTAAACGATTACGCGGCTGAGCGGTGGGGTTGAAGGTACCAACTCCCACCACAGAGGGTTTAATCCGCGCAATGGTATTGGCTAAGGTGTCATCGGCTAACGCGGGCCATCCTAGCAGCGCCAAACACAACGCGACCACGAACGCTAATTTATCAGTCACAGCGGTATGCCCCTTGAAAACGTGTACTGGCCACAGATTAATCTATGATCTCAATTTTTGCGTAAACATCAAGCACCGGTTTTGGACTCTGGCGAGTAAGGATCCGCCAGCTCATCCGCCTCGGCCAATTCTTCATGATACGTTTCCAATTGATTTTCTACGTCATCGTTTTTCACCACCTGAGCCAGATGAAACAAGGCTTCCCCCTCATTCACCAGTGGCAGGTTGGTGCGACCCACAATAATCCCCGGCGAGCGAGCGAGCACTGGGGCATCCGAATCTCCAAAAGGATCACCAATCCAGGCCAGAGTGTCATCTTGAGCGACCCAGGATCCCAAAGGCTTGGCCGCACGCAAAATACCACTTTGCGGAGCGCGCATCCAACTGCTTTGGCGGGCAATAACCGACTGGATTGGCCGCCGCGCGCGCCGTGTGGGCAGCATGGCCAGCGCCCGCATCACACCAACGACACCCCGCACTCCAGCACGGATGGCGATTTCGTCAAAGCGCAAGGCTTCACCGGCCTCATAGACAATCAACGGCACTTCCCGCTCATCGGCAACTTTACGTAATGAGCCTTCAATCAAGCGCTGGCCACTGTCAAGAATCACCGGTGCGGCAAACGCTTCCGCCATACGGCGCACAGCCGGTACCGCCAGATTTGCCCGAACTTGGGGCAGATTATCCCGATGAATGGCCGCAGTATGTAAATCAATCCCGTACTCTGCTTGGCTAAACAGTTCGGTGAGAAACAAATGCGCCAGTCGAGCCGCCAAAGACCCCCGCTCAGAGCCAGGAAATGAGCGGTTAAGGTCACGCCGATCAGGTAAATAACGTGAATGGCTGAGAAACCCCAACGTATTGACTACCGGTACCGCGAGTAGGGTGCCATGCAGCCGATGAACCAGTGGCATGGCCAGCAAACGCCGGATAATTTCCACACCATTGATCTCATCGCCATGCAGGGCCGCACTCACGAGCAATACCGGCCCTGGACGCCGCCCACGCACCACCCGCACCGGCATGTGCATGGGGGTATGGGTGTAGAGTGCGGGCAGTGGCAGTTCTACGGTGGTTTCTCGGCCTAGCGGTATGGCTTTACCCCCAATGACTAAGGCGGCACTCACCGCCTAACCCTGTCCGCGGGTTCGTGTTCGCCCAGGCCGAGCATTTTTGTCTATAAAATCAATTATTTGCCCAGAAATATCCTTGCCGGTCGATTTTTCAATGCCTTCTAAGCCAGGCGAGGAATTCACTTCCATAACCACAGGGCCATGATTAGAACGCAAAATATCCACACCGGCGACATTCAATCCCAAAATCCGCGCTGAACGCACCGCAGTCGAGCGTTCTTCAGGGGTAATTCTCACCGCACGAGCACTGCCGCCCCGATGCAAATTAGAGCGGAATTCCCCCTCGGCGGCTTGGCGCATCATGGCGGCCACCACTCGCTCACCGATGACGAAGCACCGAATATCCGCACCTTTAGCCTCAGCAATGAATTCCTGCACCATTAAATTCGCCGCAAGCTTGCGAAACGACTCAATCACACTGGCCGCCGCGTTTTGGGTCTCAGCCAGTACCACCCCCTTACCTTGGGTGCCTTCCAGTAATTTAATCACTAAGGGGGCACCACCGGCGATTTTAATCACATCACGGGTATCATCGGGGGAGTGGGCAAAGCCGGTGACTGGCAAACCAATGCCACGGCGAGCCAGTAATTGCAGTGAGCGCAATTTATCCCGTGAGCGGCTAATTGCAACCGACTCATTGAGGGTAAATACGCCCATCATTTCAAACTGGCGCAGTACCGCCGTTCCATAGAAGGTAATTGAGGCGCCGATGCGGGGAATCACCGCATCAAAACCCTCCAATACCGACCCTTGATAATGCACCTCAGGTTTATGGGAAGTAATGTTCATGTAGCAGCGCAAGGGATTAATCACCTTGGCCTCATGACCGTGTTGTTCGGCGGCTTCGACCAATCTTCGGGTTGAGTACAAACCAGGCCCACGGGAAAGAATAGCTATTTTCATAATTTACGGTAATAATGGCGCAGCGAGCGACCGTAACGATAGGACTGTTGCGGGTCAATCACCAAGCCCTGCATGGCCGTTCGACCGAGCAACATACGGAATAGCATATTGTCGCGATTTGTCAGCGTTAGCTCAATAGGCCACTGGCGTTGCCCTAAACGCACCGGAGTACGGATCACATAACGGCGCTCCTGATGACCACCGGAATCTCTCACCACTCGTTGATCAATCACCGGTGCTTGGCAGACCCGTTCAATCTGCGGGCGTTTACGCAATGGATGCAGCACAAAGCGCACCTGCAAGCCGTCTTGTGTCTCTAGTGTTTCAAGATCAACCACATGCAGTGCGGAAGTCCGCGCCCCGGTGTCGAGCTTTGCCTTAACCGCAGGTACGTCCAAAGCCGGCAAAGCCAGCCACTCACGCCAACCGACTCGCTCATAATCATGAGCATCGCAAAACTCTAAGCTTTTATTTTTCAAAAATTAAATTTCCTGTAATTGCTTTTTTGTACGGTTAGGCTCAAGTCTACAGCTTATCAGCCGCTGCCCCTAGTGAGGGTCGTATACTCCCTCTCAATTCACTAAAATCCAGGAGGCCAACACTTATGGATGCTAATGCCATCTCCAATCTTGCCACCCAAATGACGCAACAGAATACGTCACAATCGGTCGGCATGGCCGTACTCAAAAAGTCAATGGAGGCTGAGGCTCAAGCGGCAACCGCCCTGGTCGAGACCCTGCCGGACGCTAACCCCAACAGTGATGCGCAAACCAGTACCCAAGCGCTACCGTCTAATCTCGGCAATACTATCAATACGACGGCCTAAAGTTCACGGATCTTTAAGCCAGCAGCGCCCTCGTAATCATTCAGTCCCCTCTCCCCCATTTACGGGGAGAGGGCTAGGGTGAGGGGGTAAATTTTAGATTCAAAGCCCCTCACCCCAACCCTCTCCCAAAGGGAGAGGGTGCTTAAGGCCGAGGGGGCTGAACGCTTACGCGCCCTCTCCCTTTGGGAGAGGGGCCTCGGTGTCGTGTCTAGCGTTGTCTGTGCCGCGCCAGCCAACGATCCAGTTGATTGGCAAAGGCTTGCCGATCGCGTTGATTGAACGCCGCAGGCCCGCCCGTATCAACACCGGTGCTGCGCAGTTGATCCATGAAATTACGCATCGTCAAACGCTGGCCAATATTGGCCTTGGTGTAGAACTCACCGCGTGGATTCAGTGCATCGGCTTGTTGATCGATAGCCGCTGCGGCCAATGGAATATCGGCGGTAATCACCAAATCCCCTGGTTGAACCTGCGCCACAATCCAGTTATCGGCAGCATCAAACCCTGGGGCCACTTGAATGCTCCGAATGGTAGGCCCCGGCGGCACGCGCACTGGCTGATTGGCAACCAGTGTCAGCGGCAGCCCAGTGCGGCGGGCAGCACGAAATAAAATGTCTTTAATAACATTGGGGCAAGCGTCGGCATCAACCCAGATGTGCATCAGCTATTCCTAAGTAGACAACCCAGTGCAACCAATCGCCCTGCGGCTCATCAGTAACCGTCTGGTTAACCTCAATGGGCAAGTGACACGATACTTAATGGAAGGCATCATGCCGATAATGGGGGGCGGTAAAATCCAGAATTGGACCGAGCGGAACGATTCGGGTCGGGTTAATTTGCGGGTGGCTGGTGTAATAGTGGGTTTTGATGTGTGCAAAATCGACTGTTTCTGCCACTCCCGGCCATTGGTACAGCTCGCGGGTATAGGCCCACAGGGCGGGATAATCGGTGAGCTGGCGGCGGTTACACTTGAAATGACAGTGATATACGCTGTCAAAGCGCACTAGGGTGGTAAATAGCCGCCAGTCGGCTTCAGTGATGCGTTCACCCAATAAATAGCGTTGCTTGGCCAGCGTGTGTTCCAAGCGATCCAACGCGGTAAACAAGGTTGTGACGGCGGCGTCATAAGCCGTTTGCGACATGGCAAAACCGCAGCGGTACACGCCATTATTGACTTGGTCGTAAATCTGCGTATTGATAGCGTCGATACCTGTGCGCAAATCCACCGGATAGACATCCACATCTGCTGCGCCCCACGCATCGAAATGACTGTTGAGCATACGAATAATTTCACTGGATTCGTTGCTGACAATGGTCTGTTCGTGTTTGTCCCACAGCACGGGTACGGTGACTTTGGTGGTGCAGCGCGGATCAGCATGGGTGTAAAGCTGCTGCAAATAATGATAACCGTAAAGCGGATCGGGGTGTTCGGTGCTGAATGACCAGCCCAGTTCACCCATATAAGGATCGACTACCACGACATCGATGATTGAGTCCAATTGTTTCAGGCGGCGCACAATCAGGGTGCGGTGCGCCCAAGGACAGGCCAGTGAGACATATAGACAGTAGCGCCCCGGTTCTGCTGGGAAGCGCGGTTCACCAATCCAGTGGCGAAATACGCTGTCTTTACGCACAAATTGCCCGTCTTCAGCGATGGGGATGACGCCATCAGCATACCAAATGCCATCGATTAATTGTCCCATAGTTAGACCATTATTGCTCCTGTATACAGTGGACGGTTTGTACTGCAATTCCGAAGAGACGGGCTGTCGGGCGCGTCCTATGCCCTACAGCCCTGTGCAATGCGATGATGTCGGGCAACGCAGTGCTTTTGCCCAACCTGCTGCGGCTATTGTGTCCGGCTATCCGTTTGGACGGCTATAGGGGTGCGGGCAGTGAAACTAAGCGATTTCTACTAACTCCAGATCAAAGGTCAACGCTTGTCCAGCCAGTGGATGATTGGCATCGACCGTGATGTTCTCTTCAGCAACATGGGTGACGGTGAGCATTAAGGGGCGGCCATTGGGGTCATTTGCTTGTAACCGCATACCCGTTTGCAACTCGGCTTGAATAGATTCAGGCAACGCCGATTTGGGGATCTCTTGTACCGCCTCGTCGTGGCGTGGCCCATAGGCATTTTCTGGCGCAATCTCTATGGTCTTGGTGTCGCCTTGGCTCATGCCAACGACCGCTTGTTCAAAGCCGGGAATAATTTGGCCTTGACCAATGACGAACTCTAGGGGTTGACGTTCCAGAGAAGAATCAAACTCGCTGCCATCGTTTAAGCGACCGGTGTAGTGGACTTTGACAGTATCACCTTGCTTGGCTGCAGACATACACAATGCTCCTGATTGGAGAGTAATAAAGTCATTTAAGGTAACGCACAACTGGGGTGAATCGCAAGGCTTGAGTGCAATTATCGCTTGACATTACGATATTGCTGTGATTTAATACGCCACAATTCATTGATTATGAATATTTTTTACTTTTAAAATCAAAATAAAACAATAAAAAAAATGATAAGATACAGATTGTTTGTTTTAGTAGCTAACCGTTCAGATTTTTACCATTCGACTGCAATTTCTGATGATCTGGATCCGTAAATCATTGATGGTGCTGTTAATTGCCGTCTAAATTTGCTAAACGGAGATCAACTGTGAACCAGAAGTACCCCAATATTGTTTCTATTCATGCCCCGCGTCATGCCAGTATGTGTCTGCGTCGGCCACGTCTCAGTGACGGTGCGGCGATTCATCGTTTAGTCGATGAGTGCAAGCCCTTGGATCTCAATTCGGTGTACAGCTATTTACTGCTCTGTAAACACCATTGTGAGACCTGTGTGGTTGCCGAAGAGCAAGGCGAGATTATCGCGTTTGCTTCAGGGTATATCCCTCCCAACTCGCCGAATGCTTTATTTATTTGGCAAGTCGCCGTCGGGGCACGAGCACGCCGCCG
>PWUP01000302.1 GCA_003562535.1 Gammaproteobacteria bacterium
CCCACATTAGAATCCGCGATTCTGCTCTTGATTGATCGCGGCATGAGTGGGGGCATCGTCACCGTCGAAGTTGAAACGGAACAAGGTCAGCGTCGCATACGCCAACTGGACTTAACCGAGGTCGGTGATCTTACCCGCGGTGGACGCCCGTTTGATGCCCTAGGTTTGGTGCCTTGGCGACCTGATTTACCCCCCATTATTGATGATGTGGTGCCAGGGGGGGCGGCCGATCAAGCCGGTTTACGTTCGGGGGATCGGGTCGTTCGCGTGGATGGCGAACCCGTATCAAGCTGGCTACGTTGGGCGGAGTATGTGCGCGAACGCCCCGAGCGCAATATGCAGGTCGAGGTTGAACGCATCGAGGGACGGGTCACGCTGACACTGACTCCGGATGCGGTTATGACTGACGAGGGCGAGAGGATTGGCCGTGTGGGGGCTATGGTGCGTACCCCGGCTGAGCTCGATGACCCCAGCCGGATGACTCTGCGCTATGGCCCAGTGGCTGCCGTAGGCCAAGGCATCATCAAAACTTGGGATATGACCTTATTTACCGCTAAAATGATGGGGCGTATGGTGATCGGTCAGGCGTCATTGGAAAACATCAGTGGTCCGATCACGATTGCTCAATACGCCGGTCAAACCGCTTCGATCAGTTTAGCCGCGTTTCTGTCATTTATGGCGCTGGTAAGCATCAGCTTAGGGGTGATTAATCTACTGCCTATCCCCATTTTAGACGGGGGGCATTTGCTGTATTACTTCATCGAATGGATTCGTGGTAAGCCATTGTCCGAAGCGGCGCAATTTATAGGTCAGCGTATTGGTTTAGCAATGATTTTTATGTTGATGGGACTGGCTTTATTCAATGACTTTGTGCGATTAATGGTTTGAGTTCACTGGCCGTGATGATAAAACAAGTTGGTCTAGGGCTGGTGGTGTGGCTCGTGTTAGCGGCACTGCCCGCTTGGGCTCAGGAACGCTTTGTCATTGAGGACATTCGCGTTGAGGGTTTACAGCGGATCTCCGCCGGTACCGTGTTCAGTTATCTGCCTGTCGGTGTGGGCAGTACCGTGGATACCGGAGATTTTCCTGACATTATCCGCGCTCTGTTTCAAACCGGCTTTTTTAACGATGTGAGTCTGTTGCGCGACGCTCAGGTCTTGGTGGTTCAGGTCGTCGAACGCCCGGCCATTGCTGAAATTGCGCTTTCTGGTAATCGTGATATTTCCAGCGATGATCTGCGCCGTGGTTTGCGGGAGATTGGTCTGGCTGAAGGTGAAGTGTTTGATCGTGCTTTACTAGAGCGGGTTGAGCAGGAATTACTGCGTCAATACTTTAACCGCGCCCGCTATGCGGTGCGGATTGACACTCGTACTCGCAATTTGCCCCGCAATCGAGTCGCCATCGATATCGACATTTCTGAAGGTGTGGCCGCTCGGATTCGTCAGATTAATATTGTTGGCAACCAAGCGTTCAGTGACCGTGACTTAGTGCGAGAATTCACCCTGCGCACTCCCGGCTGGTTTACTTTGTTCACCAAGGCGGATCAGTATTCACGAGAAAAGCTGACCGGGGATTTAGAAGCTCTCAATTCGTTTTACTTGGATCGTGGCTATTTAGAGTTCAATATTGATTCGGCTCAGGTGTCGATCAGCCCGGATAAACGTGATGTGTACATTACCATCAATGTTACTGAAGGTGAGCAGTACCGTGTGGGGCGACTGGATCTCGCTGGGGATGGGGTAGTGCCCGAGGACGAGCTGCGTGAGTTATTCAAACTCCAACCGGGTCAGGTGTTCTCGCGTGCCGCGCTCAGTGACACCACGGCGGCGCTGACGAATCGTTTAGGTCGGGAAGGCTATGCCTTTGCCAATATTAATCCGGTTCCCGATATTGATGAAACGACCCGAGAAGTTGCCGTGACCTTTGTCATTGATCCTGGGCAAAGGGTCTATGTACGGCGGATTAATTTTGCGGGCAATGCCAAAACTCATGATGAAGTGCTCCGCCGTGAAATGCGCCAAACCGAAAGCAGTTGGATTTCAACGACCGATGTTGAACGCTCCCGAGAACGTCTGCAACGCTTGGAATATTTAGCGCGTGTCGCGATTGAAAGCGAGCCGGTGCCGGGCACCTCTGACCAAGTTGATCTTAACGTGACGGTTGAAGAACGCCCTTCAGGCAGTGTGACCTTTGGCGTAGGCTATGGACAAACCGAGGGGGTATTAGTGAATTTTGGTTTGCAGCAAGGCAATTTCTTAGGCACAGGTAGAGAGTTTAATTTTGCCTTCAATAACAGCTCTGCTGATACGCGCTATGCAATCAGTTACAATAACCCCTTTTATACCGCAGACGGAGTCAGCCGGGGGTTTCGTCTCAATTATGAAGAGACTGATGCCGTTGAGCTTAACCGGGCCGATTACGCCATTGATCGCTTGGAAGGTCAGGTATTTTACGGCTTTCCTTTAAACGAGACCGATACGCTGCGCGTTGGTATTGGAGCTGAAGACATCAATCTGAAAACCACGGTCAATACCCCCGAAGAAATCACTCGTTTTCTCGATGAGCAAGGCCGGGATTTCACCAATGTGACGTTTACGGCCAGTTTAGCGCGTGACAGTCGTAATCGCGTCATTTTTCCTGAGCGCGGTAGTTTGAACCGCCTATCAATTGATGCCACATTGCCTGGTAGTGATATTGAGTTCTACCGGCTGAATTTCCGCCATCAAAGTCTTTATCCGGTCAGTGAAAATCTCACGCTTGCCGTTCGCGGGACTTTAGGTTACGGGGATGGTTACAGTAGCACAGGCGCACTGCCCTTTTGGGAGCGTTTTTTTGCAGGGGGGCTACGCACGGTAAGAGGTTTCCGAACCAATACCTTAGGGCCACGGTTTGCGAATAATGATCCTGCTGGCGGTGATGCCTTAGTCGCAGGAGGGATTGATCTGTTAACCCCTATTCCGTTTCTGGAAGATTCCAGCAGTTTCCGCGTTGGCACATTCTTTGATGTGGGTAATGTGTATGCCTCACCGAGTGATTTTAGTGTCGATGAGCTGCGTTATTCGGTCGGGGTGTCATTCCAGTGGTTGTCTCCGCTGGGGCCTTTGGTGTTTAGTCTGGCCGAGCCGTTGAATGACAAAGCCAATGATAATACCCAAAGCTTCCAATTCTCTTTTGGTGTACCGTTCTAACAGGTGGAGCTGGTGGGGCAGTTACAACGATATGGTCTAGTCGGTTTGCTGTGGTTATTAGCGGCTATGGTTGCCGTAGCGCAGAGTGTCCCAGACGCGGACACTCTGAAAATTGGCGTGGTCAATGCGGCACGGTTACTGGATGAAGCGCCACAAGCTGAGCAGGCGCGTAGGCGCCTGGAACAAGAATTTCAACCGCGTGATCGTGAAGTATTACACACTCAGCGCCAAGTCCGCGAACTGGAAGATCGGCTACTGGCCGATCGCGCCATGGAGCTCACCGAAATCGACCGCCGCGATATTGAACGCGACTTACGTCATTTGCGTCGTGAGCTGAAACGCAGTGAAGACGAACTGCGTGAAGATTTTAATATCCGGCGTAATGAAGAGTTAAATCGCTTGCAGCAGAAAATTTTTGAAGCCATTGTGGGTTTAGCACGCAGCCAGCAGTTTGATCTGATCTTGAACCAAGATGCGGTGATTTTCGCGGGTGAACGGGTTGATATCACCAGTGAGGTTTTGCTGCGTTTACAAGAGGAACAATAAATGCCTTCGTGCGCATCGTCGCTGACGCTGCAAGCCGTTGCTGAGTTGATTGGCGCGGAATTGCGGGATCACGCTCAGGGTCAGACTGTCATCTCAGGAGTTGCGAGTTTAAGCCAAGCCGGTTCTGCACAGGTGAGTTTTTTCAGCAATCCCATGTATAAACCTCTGTTAGCCGCTACCCGTGCTGCTGCGGTTATTATGGATCAGGAGTCAGCGGCGCACTGTCCAGTAGCCGTATTGGCCACACCGAATCCACAATTGGCCTTTGCACGGCTAGCCGCGGTGTTTGCTCCCGCTGTATCTAAGCAACAGGGTATTCATCCCAGTGCCACCGTGTGTCCAACGGCACACATTGCTCCAGACGCTTGGATTGGTCCGCACTGTGTTGTTGAAGCCGGTGCCGTGGTGGACTCTGGGGTGTGGATCGGTCCCAACTGCACGATTGATACTGAGGTACACATTGGTCAGGGGTCACGCTTAATCGCTCAAGTGACTCTGTGCCGAGGTGTGCGTTTAGGGCAGAGAGTTTTATTGCATCCCGGCGTAGTGATTGGATCCGATGGGTTTGGCCTAGCCAGCGATTCCGGACGTTGGGTGAAAGTGCCGCAGCTTGGCTCTGTGCGCATTGGCGACGACGTGGAAATCGGCGCCAATACTACGGTAGACCGTGGCGCTTTAGACGATACGGTGCTAGAAACTGGGGTCAAACTCGATAACCAAATCCAAGTGGGTCACAATGTGCACATTGGCGCTCACACAGCAATTGCCGGTGGGGTGATGATTGGGGGCAGCACCCGGATCGGTCAGCATTGCATGATCGGTGGCGGTGGCTGCATCAGTGGCCACCTGCATATCGCTGATCGGGTCGTCATTACGGGTATGACCGGGGTCTCAAAATCAATTACCCAGGCGGGTATGTATTCTTCGGCGTTGACCGCCGAGCCAACGCTGGTATGGAACCGAATTCGCAGTCGTTTACGTCGCATTGAAGATGTCGTCCGGCGGATCGGTATTCTCGAAAAAACAGTACGTGGAGATAAGGCGTGACCGAGGACAATAACAATCCACTCATGGATATCCGTGCCATCATGGATTATCTGCCGCACCGTTATCCTTTTTTGCTGATTGATCGGGTGCTCAGTTGTGAGCCTTATCATTCCTTAGTGGCCTTGAAAAACATCACCTACAACGAACCCTGTTTTACGGGGCATTTCCCGCAGCGCCCAATCTTTCCCGGAGTATTAATTATTGAAGCCTTAGCACAGGCCACCGGGATTTTGGCGTTTCGCAGCGGTGAGCGTGAGGCCGATCGCGAGATGTTGTTTTATCTCGTCGGTATTGATAAGGCGCGTTTCAAGCACCCGGTAGAACCGGGGGACCAACTCCGCTTGGAAGTCAAGATGCAGCGGTTTCGCAGTGGAATCGGTCGCTTTGAGGGCGAGGCCCGCGTCGCTGATAAAATCGTTGCCAGCGCCGAACTCATGTGCGCTAAACGTGGTGCGGATATATGATTGATCCACGGGCCGTAGTGGACTCTAAGGCGCATTTGGCGCCTACTGTCAGCGTTGGCCCCTACAGCATTATCGGTTCCGATGTTGAGATCGATGACAACACTTGGATTGGCCCGCATGTCGTGATCAGTGGCCCGACCCGTATCGGTCGTGACAACCGCATTTTCCAATTTGCCTCGCTGGGTTCGGAACCACAAGACAAAAAATACGGCGGTGAAGCCACCGTATTAGAGATTGGTCATCGCAACACCATCCGTGAGTGTGTCACCATGAATCGCGGTACCGTCCAAGACCAAGGCGTAACCCGCGTTGGCGACGATAACTGGATTATGGCTTATGTCCACATCGCCCATGATTGTCGAGTCGGCAACAACATTATATTAGCCAATAATGCCTCGCTGGCCGGGCATGTCCACATTTATGACCATGCCATTTTAGGTGGATTTACTTTGGTGAATCAGTTTTGCCAGATTGGTCAGTACAGCTTTAGTGCATTTGCCTGCGGCATTCACATGGATGTCCCCCCGTTTGTTATGGCCTCGGGTTATCGCGCTGAACCGCGTGGGATTAATGCGGAAGGCTTACGCCGCCATCGGTTTACTGCCACTGAAATCGCCGCCGTGCGCCAAGCGTATCGGTTGCTTTACCGTGAGGATTTGCGCTTGGAGCAGGCGGTGGAGCAGATGCAGCCCTTATTAGCGCAGTGTCCACAGATTGCGCTGCTGCAAGAGTTTCTAAACCGCTCTGAACGCGGTATTATTCGCTGACCTTGGGTGGGTGCTGTGCGCTGCGCGGGTGTTGATGAGGCGGGTCGTGGGCCGTTAGCCGGGCCGGTGGTTGCCGCTGCCGTTATTCTTGACCCTGACCGTCCGATTGCTGGCTTAGCCGATTCTAAAACATTGAGCGCTGCTCGGCGTGACCATCTAGCCACTCTAATCAAAGGCAAGGCACTGGCTTGGGCAGTCGCTGCGGCCAGTGTGGCTGAAATTGACCAGCTCAACATTCTGCAGGCCAGTTTACTCGCCATGCGTCGAGCCGTGGCTGCATTGGATCCGCCCCCCCAGCAGGCGTTGATTGATGGCAACCGAGTGCCTAGCGGTTTACCTTGTCCGGCTGAAGCCGTGATCGGTGGTGATCGTTACGTTGTTGCCATCAGTGCCGCCTCCATCTTAGCCAAAACCACACGAGATGCGGAGTTGTTACAATTGGCTGAAATCTACCCCCACTATGGTTTTGAACGCCATAAAGGCTATCCGACTCGTGATCATTTAGCCGCCTTACAGCATTTTGGTGTTACCCCCGCGCATCGGCGCAGTTTTGCACCGGTGCGGCGGGTACTGAGTGTGAGTTCCCAGTGATGCCCCCTAGTTTTGTGCATTTACAACTGCATACCGAATATTCACTGGTCGATGGCATTGTTCGCATTAAGCCACTGATCCAAAAAACATTGGCCATGCAAATACCTGCGGTGGCCATCACCGATGTCTGCAATTTATTTGCAGCGGTCAAATTCTATAAAGCCGCACTGGCGGCAGGCATTAAACCCCTAATCGGTTCCGAATTATGGGTGCAGCGTGATCAAGAACCCCCTGGCCGACTGGTGCTGCTGTGTGCCAATCATCAGGGGTATCAAAATTTAAGTCGCCTAATCAGCCGGAGTTACCGCGCCGGTCGGCAGCATGACCAGGTAATCACCGATTACGCTTGGTTGCAGGGTGCTACCGCAGGCTTGATTGCCTTATCGGGAGGGCGCGACGGTGAAATTGGCCGCCAGTTGCTGAACCAACACGCCGATCAAGCCCGTCGTTGTCTGGATGACTGGCAGCGGTTATTCCCTGAGCGGTTTTATTTAGCCCTGAGCCGCACGGGACGATCCGGTGAGGCGAGCTATATTGATGCCGCCGTTGAACTGGCTCTGGCCAGCGATACGCCTGTCGTGGCCACCAATGATGTGCGCTTTGTGGCTGCGGAAGATTTTGAAGCCCACGAAGCGCGGGTGTGTGTGCATCAAGGCAAAATTTTAGCCGATCCCCACCGACCGCAAGACTACAGTGCCGAGCAGTATTTACGCAGCCCGGCAGAGATGGCGACCTTATTTGCCGATATTCCGGAAGCCTTAGCCAATACGGTTGAAATTGCCCGACGCTGTAATTTGCAATTTGATCTCGGTCATAGCTTATTGCCTGATTCTCCGGTGCCGGCCGGGTTAAGCACAGCACAACACCTGCAACAGCGTGCCCAACACTGTTTGGAGCAGCGCTTGGCGCAACACTATGATCCAACAGCGCCTGATTTCGCCCAACAGCGTCAGCCCTATGATGAGCGTCTGCACACCGAGTTGCAGGTGATTAACCAGATGGGCTTTCCCGGTTATTTCTTAATTGTTGCGGACTTTATCCAATGGGCCAGGGACAATCGCATTCCCGTGGGACCGGGACGGGGTTCCGGTGCCGGGTCGCTGGTGGCCTATGCGCTGGGCATTACTGATCTCGATCCCCTCGAATACGATTTACTGTTCGAGCGTTTCCTGAACCCGGAGCGGGTGTCGATGCCGGATTTTGACATCGATTTCTGTATGGAGCGCCGCGACCGTGTGATCGACTATGTAGCCCAGCGTTATGGGCGTGAGCGAGTGGCGCAAATCGCCACTCATGGCACCATGGCTGCCAAGGCGGTGGTGCGCGATGTGGGGCGGGTGCTCG
>PWUP01000078.1 GCA_003562535.1 Gammaproteobacteria bacterium
AGATACGCGGCACTGGCCGCCAAGGGCGAGATTTTATCAATGCCGTCGGCAGCCCCCCAAGGTAAGATCGGCGCACTGCGATCCACCGCGCTATGCGACAACCAGCTTTTGGCGCTGCTGACCAGACGACCGGGCACCCGGGCACCGAGTTGACGCGCCCATTCGCCGGTGATGCCGCTGGGCAGCGCCATGCCGTGCAGGGTCGGTTCAGGCCACGGGAGCTGAGTGTCGCTAGGGGCAAGTTCACCGGTGGCTGGGTGGTAGCGCAGCGAGGGCAATAGGGGTTGTGGAGCCACCTCACCTGCGGTCACCAGTTGCTCAATCGCCAACAACCGAGTCGTGCGGTCACGGCCACGGGTGTCGGCATAGGCTACCACCGTATGCGTGGTGCCGAGATCGATGCCGACGATATAGCGAGGGGCGCGACGTTTGGCGATGGCTTAATCCCCCCCACGGGTATCAAATTCGACTTTCCACACATCGGTGCCGTCGCGAGTGACGGCTTCGAGGCGTAGAGTGCCCACTTCACTGAGGGCTGCGCGCAACCGCACTGGGACAATCTCGCCTTGGGCATAGCCTTCAGCCGGAAGCTCGGCG
The DNA here is from genome assembly GCA_003562535.1 of Gammaproteobacteria bacterium. GTDB lineage: Bacteria > Pseudomonadota > Gammaproteobacteria > Competibacterales > Competibacteraceae > SKOM01. The sequence goes on from PWUP01000078.1 coordinate 598, forward strand.
CTGATCGACTCCAGTTCTTGCAGTTCATCGCCGTGCCAATGTTCCAGGGTGACACCGACCTGATCCTGATGGCGTACCGAAGAGCCAAAGAAGCGAAACCGCACCGGCTCGCCAACCACCAGACCGAATTCTTCAGGCAATAAATCACCGGCGCTGCCTTCTTCCATGCCAAAGGGCGCGATGCACATGGCTTGCAGCGGCGGGTCCATGCCGGGTACGGCGGGCATGGCGCTTTCGATGCCGACGTAATACGATTTGGCGCTGCCGCCGTGGATTTGTACCCCTTTACCTTGGCGAACCCGACCGTAATACGCAGCCCCCCGCGCCACCGCAAGGTCTAAATCCGCACCCTGCAATAGCCGCGCTGGAGGCGCATTTTCTGCGGCCAGCCACCGGTTGATAATACTCAGCGTGCGTTCGGCCAGCACCGCGCTTTTGAACACGCCACCGTTAAATAACACGGCGGTTGGATGAATAAACTGTGAGCCTTGTGGCGCTTCGATGCCCTTGAGCGCCACCCCAGCGTCCAGTTGGCGAGCGAGAAATGCCGCGAGATGGCGGGTGATACCCGCATCTTGCGCATAAGGCAGTCCCAGTTTAGTCAAGGCGGCTCGGGTGCGGCTTTGCGGTCGTGCTGACGCCTCAATGGCAGGGAAAAACCCGTCCATCAGAGTCAGGGTCACTTGATCGCGGGTCAACTCGCTTTTCAGCGTTCCGCCGATCAGCTTGGAACTGCGGCTGGGCACCACCACCGGTACTCGGTCTAAATTCGCATCAGCCAGCAACTGCTCCTTAGCCGTGCGGCAACCGTGCATTAGGGCTTGGAGTTGCCAGTTGTCCAGTGATTTACCCTCGGCGGCCAGCGTGGTGCGCACCTGATGCGCCAGTGCTAAATCCATATTATCCCCGCCGAGCAGAATATGGTCACCGACAGCAATCCGGTTTAAGACCAGATTGTCATCATGTTCAGTTACAGCAATCAGGGATAAATCGGTCGTTCCTCCGCCGACATCAATCACTAGAATAATATCGCCGACTTGCACCTGTTTGCGCCAACCGCCACGGGTGCCCTCGATCCAACTGTAGAGCGCAGCTTGGGGTTCTTCCAGCAGGGTCAGGTGCTCCAGTCCGACGGATTTCGCCGCCTCAGCGGTGAGCTCACGCGCCGCCGGGTCGAACGAGGCCGGTACGGTCAGCACCACCTCCTGTTCAGCCAGCGGATGCTGGGGATGGGCGTGATCCCAAGCCGCTCGCAGATAGTCGATGTACAGGGTGCTGGCTTGCAGAGGGGACAGAGGCTTGAGTTCTTCTGGGGCTTGCAACGGCAGCACCGGTTCACGGCGGTCAATGCCCGGGTGACACAACCAGCTTTTGGCGCTGGCCACTAAGCGAATCGGGGTGCGCGTGCCGAGCTGGCGCGCCAGGGTGCCGATGGCATATCGATGGTTTTTCTCCCACGGCAACTGCAAATCTGCCTCGTTGAGTTCATCTGGATGGGGTAAATAGATGAACGAGGGCAATTGCAGGCGCTCTTCAACCGCACCTGGGGCGGTGAGCTGTGGAATGGGCAGCACCTGCTGGTGTACCATATCGCCGTCTTGGGTGACCAGCTCAACCCATGACACCACGCTATTGGTAGTGCCCAGATCGATGCCGACGGCGTAACGCGCCGCACTCATAACTCAACCTCGGCTGGAGCAAGAATCCGCACATCATGGCCGCGACTGACTCGCGGTAGCTCAATATGGCTGGCTCGCCAGCCGCGATGGGCTAGGCTACCGGTGAACGGCGCTTGGCCGACGACATTGCCGCTCAGCCGCCAAGCACTGGCATCAAAGCCGGATTCTAGGGTGATGGACGCCCCTTCAGTCTGTTCGCTGATGGGCTCTAGGGAGAGGTAGCGTTCCAGCACTTTATTGCAGCCCTCGTGAACCACCCGCACGGCACTACCGATTTCGCCATCCGAATAGCCTTTGATGTCTTCTTGGAGGAAATCAATCAAACGCCCTTCTTGTTGCAGCAAGCCCAGCAGTTGCAAGGCGCTATCAGGTGTTGTGGTTTGCAGGGCGGGAGCCGGGGCTGGAGCAGAATCGGCCGCCGGCACCGTTGTCGGGTCGAGCAGCCGAGCGGCCAATGTGCTATCGGTCAGACAACGCAGCGCTAAGGCTAGGCGGACAAAAAAACCGGGAGGCGATGGGGGCATAGTGATGAATCCTCTGAATGGTGTAAAAAGACTATGGTGAATGATCTATCTAAACAACGGATTACGCAATTCCAGAATCTGCCCAGCCTGTTGCAATAGGCGGGCTGCTAGGGGTTTGCGGGTTTTGCAGATGATTTCGAACAATTCGGCCTCTTGGCTGGCGGCCAATAGGTAATCATCGCTGGTGCGCAGTTCATCGACTAGCTGCTTGTCCAGCGCACGGCGACCGTACCAGAACTCGCCGGTGGCGACTTCATCAATCGCCAGTAGCGGGCGGTGTTCGGTAACGAATTCCTTAAACAGCGCATGAATGTCTTCCAGATCGGCTTGCATTTTTTGCCGGTCTTCATCGGTGTTTTCGCCAAATAAGGTTAACGTGCGCTTGTAGTCACCGGCAGTGAGTTGTTCAAAATCGACTTCATTTTTCTTCAGCCAGCGGTGAAAATTCGGCAGTTGGGCAATCACTCCGATGGAGCCAACAATCGCAAACGGCGCGGCGATGATGCGGTCAGCCACACAGGCCATTAAATACCCGCCACTGGCGGCGACTTTATCGATGACGACCGTAAGAGGCAGTTGGCGCGCTTTGATGCGCAGCAATTGTGAAGCGGCCAGCCCATAGGAATGCACTTGACCACCGGCGCTTTCTAGCCGCAATACGACTTGATCGCCGTTGCGAGCGGTGCTGAGTAGTGCGGTGATTTCCTCACGCAAGGCACTGACGGCTGAAGCCCGCATATCACCGATGAAGTTGAGCACAAAGATGCGTGGGCGCTCGTCTTTATGCTTGCGTTGGCGGCTTTTACGCCAGTGGCGCAAGGCTTTGCGGGGCAACATCGCAGCTTGTAAGCGGGTGGCCATTGCATCGTAATGGGCATTGAGATGACGCACCTCGATGCGCTCACGACTGCCCTGTCCCGATTGGCGCGCCGACAATGCGGTAATCCCGCCCCAAAGAATCAGTACTGCGGCCACTAAGGTTAAAGCTTTAGCGGCAAATAAGGCATATTCAGTTAATAATTCCATAGGGTTACGTTTTAATCTAACCAAGTTGCTAAGGTTTGCCCCATACGCACTGGCGCTTCAGGCTGAATCTGTGGATGCCAAGCCAGAGTGTTAGGGCCACTCAGGACAATCACTGTGGAACCCATATTGAAACGTCCTAATTCGGCCCCTCGGTTCAGCGTAATCGGTGCGGAGCGATAGTCCCAATCGCGGATTTGGGAGCCCAAGGGTGGGGTAATCACCCCTGCCCAGACGGTTTCAATCGAGGCCACATTGATCGCGCCCACTAACACCACCACTAAAGGCCCCCGTTGCGTTGTGAAATAGCAGACAAGACGTTCATTACGGGCAAATACATTGGGAATCACCCGTGTGGTCAGCGGTGACACACTGAACAACTGACCCGGAATATGGCGCATTGACTGCAACTGTCCCTCAATCGGCATGTGGATGCGGTGATAATCGCGCGGCGATAAATACAAGGTGACAAATGCCCCGTCGTGCAGTTCAGTCGCTGGCTGTGAGTCACCGCCTAGTAACTCGATCAGGGAGTAATCGCGGCTTTTGGCTTGGAGGATGCGATCACCGGTCAATGTACCGACTTGACTGACCCGACCATCGACTGGGCAGCACAGTCCTTCAGGACTGAGCGGTCGGGCATCCGGGCGCAACGCTCGGGTAAAAAAAGCGTTAAAGTGTGGATAGGCGCTGAGATCGGTGGTTGCCGCTTCGTGTCGATTCACTTTGAATAGCGCACAAAACACTCGGATGAAGGCGTTTTTGAACCACGGCTGGCGGGTGCGGCTGAGCCGGTACACTAACCGGGTACACAGGCGTTGGGGTAATAAGTATTGGGGGATGGTGCGTAACCGGTCACTGAGGCTAGGACCGGCGGTAGTCTCAGTGGTAGGCATAGTAGTGGTCACGGATGAGATCAAATTCGGCGCTCATGGTGTCGGCGTGTTGGGGTGGGGTGAAAATCGCCTGTAAAGCGCCATCGGGGTTAATGACTAATACGGTTGAGGAATGGTCAACCAGATAGCGCTCGGGGTCTTCTGGGTTTTCGGGCACTCGATAGAACACTCCGATGGCTTGCGCAAGCTGGGCAAGTTGTTCCTCTTCTCCGGTTGCGCCTTGGAATTGCGGATTAAAGAACGCGGTGTATTCCGCCAAGCGCTCTGGGGTGTCGCGTTGCGGATCAACCGAAATCAGTAGGTAGTTGACCTTTTGCGCCGCTTGGCGTTGTTTGAGTTGATGATCGACCACATTTAACTGCGCGAGGGTGAGTGGACAGGCATCGGGGCAGTAGGTGTAGCCGAAATATACGAATGTCCAATAGCCGGTTAAATCGGCGTTGGTCAGGCTGCGGCCTGTTTGGTGAATCAATTCAAATTCTGGTAAGGTTCTTGCTTGGGGCAAGTAAATGCCGCTGATTTCCGGTGGCTCAGGCGGTTCAGGTGCAGGGCGTAGTAGGCTATTGCCCAACACGGCACCACCGATGACGGCCAGTACCGCCACAAAAATACCTAGTATGCGTTGCGACATGATGTCATCCAATGTTTGAGTGATCCGCCCAGTTTACCTGAATTGCCGAGTATAGATGCAGTGATGAGCACGAATGACCACAACCTGAGTAACCGTTTAACTACCGTGCGGGATTATATCCGCTGGGGTGCCAGCCAGATGAATGCCGCCGAGGTGTATTTTGGCCACGGTACCGATAATGCCCTAGACGAAGCGGCCACCTTGGTATTGCACGCTTTGCATCTTCCTCCCGATCTTCCCGAAACCTATTTCGCGGCGGTATTGACGCCCCAAGAATGTGCGACGGTGCAGGCATTGATTGAGCAACGCATTGCTACCCGCCAGCCTGCTGCGTATTTGACTCGGCGTGCTTGGTTTATGGGGCTGCCCTTTGAGGTGGATCAGCGGGTATTAGTGCCCCGCTCGCCGATTGCGGAACTCATCGAACGGCAATTTCAGCCGTGGCTGGCAGACCCAGAAGCGGTGACGGCGATTTTGGATTTATGCACGGGCAGTGGCTGTATCGGCATTGCCTGCGCTTATGCTTTCCCCGAAGCGCATGTGGATTTGGTGGATATTTCTCCAGAGGCTTTGGAGGTTGCGAGTCTAAATGTGGCTGAACATGGGCTGTATGAGCGGGTGCAGGTGATTGCTTCGGATGTATTCACGGCCTTACCAGGGCGGCGTTATCCGTTAATCATTTCTAATCCTCCTTATGTGGACGCTGCGGAATACGCATCCCTGCCAGCAGAGTACCGGCACGAACCGGCACTTGGCCTGCAGGCCGGTACTGATGGTTTAGAGATAGTTCGGCAAATTCTTGACCAAGCGGGTGATTATCTGACCGAAGACGGTTGGCTGGTGGTGGAAGTGGGCAGCAGTCAAGCGGCATTGTTAGCCGCTTACCCCGATTTGCCGTTTATTTGGCCAGAATTTGAGCGTGGGGGAGAGGGGGTGTTTTTACTGCCCGCTGCGGCGTTGCGTTGAGTGTATAGTAGAGAGTGAGTTGAGATGAAAGCGACAGAAGCCAAGCTACTAGAATTTCTAAAACAATCACCACAATTTATCATTCCCATTTACCAGCGTACCTACAGTTGGACAGAACGCGAATGCGACCAACTCTGGACTGATATCCTGCGTATCGGCAATAACCCTGATATTGCCGCCCACTTTGTAGGCTCCATCGTTTATATCGAAAAAGGGTTTTATCAAGTTTCCAGCCAATCCCCTATGTTGGTTATTGATGGTCAACAACGGCTAACCACGGTGATGCTGATTCTTGAAGCACTGGCTAGGCATCTGCCTGAAGGGGAGCCTGTGGACGGTTTTTCGGCCAGAAAAATCCGCAGCTACTACTTGCTGAATCCATTAGAAGAAGGTGATCGGGGCTTCAAGCTGCTGCTGACCCAAACTGACCGAGATAGCCTGCTGGCGCTGGTGCAACAAAAATCTTTACCTGAACCAGTGTCGATCAGAATCAAGGACAACTTCGATTTCTTCATCGAGAAAGTCAGTGCCTTGGGCACCCATGTCAAACCACTGTGCGAAGGCTTAGCCAAGTTAGCTATTGTCGATATTGCTTTGAACCGTGATCAAGACAATCCTCAACTCATCTTTGAGAGCATGAACTCAACCGGGCGAGAACTGAGTCAAGCGGATCTGATACGCAATTTCGTGTTGATGGGACTCAACCCGGATCATCAGAAGAAGCTCTACGAAGATCATTGGCGACCGATGGAGCTATCGTTCGGTCAGGAAGCTTATGGCAGTCACTTCGATAGTTTTATGCGTCATTACCTGACATTAAAGACGGGCAATATACCCAACGTCCGGCTCGTATATGAAGCGTTTAAAACTTACGCCCAAGAACAACAAATTGATAAACATGGATTTAATGGTCTGGTCAGCGATATCCATATCTATGCTCAATACTATTGTGCCATTGCCCTGGGCAAGGAGCCGGATAAGGAGTTGCACACTGTTTTTCAGGATTTACGGGACCTCAAGGTTGATGTCGCTTATCCGTTCTTTTTAGCGATTTACTATGATTATGAACAAAAACAATTGACTAAACAGGATTTTATTCAAGCTGTCCGACTGGTCGAGGCTTATGTGTTTCGTCGTGCCGTGTGCAATATTCCCCCTAATTCGCTTAACAAGACGTTTGCCACATTTAGCCGATGCTTGCATAAAGACCGCTACTTGGAAAGCATACAAGTTCATCTGTTAATTTTGCCGTCGTATCGACGGTTCCCAAACGATGACGAATTCAGGCGTGCATTGATAGTTCGGGATTTGTATAAATTTCCCCGTCGCTCTTATCTGCTACGCCGATTAGAAAATCATAATCGCAAGGAACGAGTGCATGTGGAAGAGTACACCATCGAACACATCATGCCGCAAAATAAAAATTTATCGAAACAGTGGCGTGATGAACTCGGTTTAGATTGGAAAACCATTCAGGAAACGTGGTTACACACACTGGGCAACCTGACACTCACCGGTTACAACTCGGAGTACAGTGACCATCCGTTTACCGAAAAACGCGATATGGTCGGCGGATTCCGACACAGCCCATTACGACTCAATGAGGGTTTAGGGGCGCAGG
>PWUP01000261.1 GCA_003562535.1 Gammaproteobacteria bacterium
AATGCATTTCAGCATCGCCAGAGTTGCCAGTTTACTGTCCAAATGGGCGCGTACCGCGTTACTGACCCCGACACCGCCGACTAAAAGCGCCGTCAGTCCGACTAGGGTTAAAAATAAGGTCAGACGTTCGATGATTTCTTCCAGCCGTGGAGCGGCATTGCGGAAGTCGCGAATCCGCCAGCCGGCTTCGGGAAACTCCGCCTGGAGTTGCGCTCGGTAGCGATCCGGTGAGACCCCGTCGGGCAAGAGTACGCGGTACTGGTAATACACCATGCTGCCTTCGGCAAGAATGGCGCTATCGAGGATTGAATCCCGAGCAACCATGACTCGCGGCCAGAAACCAAAATTGCCTCCCGATCCAATGCGATCCGGTTCGCGCTCAATAATACCGCGCACGGTATAAGTCGTTTCTGCCACTCTGAGGGTATCACCCACAGCGAGATCAAAGCGATCCGCCAAACCGGGTTCAATCAGTGCCCCCCACTGGCCGTTGCGCTCAGCGAGGCTGTCCCTAAACGGCACCCCATCACGCAGCCTGACTTCACCGAGCACTGGATAGTCCTCGTTGACCGCTTTAAGCTCCACTAAGGTGCTGTCGTCCTCCGTGGTTGCCGCCATCGTGCGGGTTTCGAGGAAATAACTGACCCCATCACTGGTGCGTTCAAGATACGCCAAGGCGCTGGCGTCAATAGGCTGGTAAAGATTACGCACCGCCAGATCACCGCCGAGCAGGGTGCGACCATCATCGCGCAGACCAGAAAAGATGCCGCTGGATACCGATTGCACCCCGGCAATGGCCGCAACGCCCAGTGCCAGGCAGGCGACGAAAATGCGAAAACCGCTCAGGCCACTGCGCAGTTCCCGCCGCGCTAAACGCAGGGCCGCCATGAAGGGGGGCGTGTTCATGAATTGACCACCCGCATAGCCGGTGTCGGGGGCGTGAGCAGGCTGTCGGCTGATTCGATGCGCCCATCATTGATGCGAATCCTGCGGTCACAGCGCGCCGCCAGTTGGCTGTCGTGAGTAATCAAGACCAAGGTCGCGTTTTTAGTCCGAGCTAAATCAAATAACAGCGTAACAATATGCTCGCCGGTATGGCCATCCAAATTACCGGTGGGTTCATCCGCCAGCAATAAGGCCGGTTCGGCAACCAAAGCACGGGCCAGGGCCACGCGCTGCTGTTCGCCACCGGATAACTGACCAGGATAATGGCTGAGGCGGTGACCGAGACCGACGGCTTCCAGCTCGGCTTTGGAACAGGCAAAGGCGTCGCTGCGTCCAGCAAACTCTAAGGGAATGGCGACATTTTCCAGCGCAGTCATGGTGGGCACGAGATGAAAGGACTGAAATACGATGCCAATATGATCGCGGCGGAACAGTGCCAGTTGATCCTCGTCTAGATCCGTCAATTCCCGGCCGTTAACCCGGACACTGCCGCGTGATGGCCGCTCTAGCCCAGCCATAACCATCAGCATGGTGGACTTACCGGCTCCTGACGGACCGACAATACTGACCGTTTCACCTGCCGCGATATCCAAGTCGATACCACGCAGGATGTCCACCGGTCCCGCCTCGCTGGGCAGAGTTAAATACAGTTCGCGTAATGCGACAACGGATTCATCAGTCAATGATCCAGACTCCCATAGTTGAAACGTGATGCGCTGCAGCGTAAATGTCCTAGTGCTGACCGTGCGATAGGGTGTTGGTTCGCTGTGACGATGGATTGAATCGTCATGGTCTCTTGATTCAGATCAATGTTGCAGTGCAGTATGATCATTAAACTGTCAGCTAACCCGCATTAACGATGGGAGAAGGATTCATGGCTGAAACGATCAATTACCGCAGTCTTGACCGACTGACTCACGCCTTGCTTGGCCGAGTAACCCACGGTTTGTCCCCCGCCTCGCTGGCCTTAGCCTACAGCGATTGGCTGGCGCATCTAGCAATGGCGCCTGGCAAGCAGGCGGAACTGCTGCAAAAAGCGGCTCGTAAAATGATGCGGTTTACGGTCTATGCAGCCCGCAGCAGTGTAGACCCCAATACCCCCCCTTGCATTGACCCCCTGCCACAGGATCGGCGCTTCCGCGACCCAGGCTGGCAACAATGGCCGTTCAATTTACTTTATCAGAGTTTTTTACTCAGACAACAGTGGTGGTACAACGCAACTCGGCATATTCATGGCTTGTCGCCTGCACACCAAGAGGCGGTGGACTTTGCCGCTCGGCAATGGCTCGATATGTTCGCTCCCTCGAACTTCCCGTGGACGAATCCAGAGGTGCTGACCACGACGTGGCAAAGTAACGGCGCTAATTTAGTGCAGGGCTGGATGAATTTCATTGAAGACTGGCAGCGCAATATCAGTGGTGCCAAACCCTATGGGGCTGAGGATTACCAAGTCGGTAAAAATATTGCTGTGACTCCCGGCAAAGTGGTGTTCCGTAACCGTCTCATTGAACTGATTCAGTATGCACCTACGACCAATCAAGTGCATCCAGAACCGATCTTGATTGTACCGGCTTGGATCATGAAGTATTACATTCTTGATCTCTCGCCAGAAAATTCCTTGGTGCGTTATCTAGTGAATCAGGGGCATACGGTGTTCATCATGTCATGGCGTAACCCGACCAGTGATGACCGCGATTTAGGCATGGACGATTACCGGCGTATGGGGATTATGGACGCTTTGGCAACCATCAGCCGCATCCTGCCAGGGCGCAAGATTCATACCGCAGGCTACTGCTTAGGTGGCACCTTATTAACCATTGCGGCGGCGGCGATGGCGCGGGATGGTGATCACCGTTTAGCCTCGATGACTTTACTGGCCGCACAAAACGATTTCACTGAGGCCGGGGAGTTAATGTTATTCATCGACGATTCCCAAGTGGCTTTCCTAGAGGACATTATGTGGGAGCAAGGGGTGTTGGATACCACCCAAATGGCTGGAGCCTTCCAATTATTACGCTCCAATGACCTGATTTGGTCACGCATGGTCAATGAATATCAACTGGGACGGCGTTCGCCGATGAATGACTTGATGGCATGGAACGCGGACGCCACGCGGATGCCGTACCGCATGCACTCCCAATATCTGCGCCGGTTATTCTTACAAAATGACTTGGCTGAAGGGCGTTATCGGGTGGAAGGCCGCACAATCGCGGTCACTGATATTCGGGTGCCTATATTTGCCGTTGGCACCGAAAAGGATCATGTCGCCCCGTGGCGTTCGGTGTACAAAATTCATCAGTTAACCGATACCGATGAAGTGACGTTTTTACTGACAAGCGGCGGACATAATGCCGGCATTGTCAGCCCTCCCGATCACCCACGGCGTCATTATCGCATGACCACACGCCACAATGCAGACAGCTATGTGGACGCTGAGACCTGGTTTGAGCGCACTGCCAAGCAGTCCGGCTCATGGTGGCCGGCTTGGCAGCAATGGTTAGTGCAGCATTCGGGTGAGCCACTTGCACCGCCTTCATTAGGTCAGCCAGAACAACTGACCTTGAGTGATGCACCCGGTGAGTACATTTATCAGGATTGAGGTGGATTATGGATTACATTGAAAACCGCACCTTCGACGAAATCCAAGTCGGTGATTCCGCGACTTTGGAACGTCCGTTGACTATGCGTGATATTAAGCTGTTTGCGGTCATTACCGGGGATGTCAATCCCGCCCATGTGGATGAAGATTACGCCCGCAGCAGTCGGTTTCATGAGGTCATCGCCCACGGCATGTGGGGGGGGTCACTGATTGCGACCGTAGTGGGTACGCAACTGCCTGGCCCCGGTACCATTTATGTGGGGCAAACGCTACGGTTTCGCCGTCCGGTACGCTTGGGTGATCGTTTGGAGATCACCGTCACCGTAACTGAAAAACAAGCGAAGAAAAACCGTCTGATACTGGCCTGTAAGTGCCATAATCAAGAAGGCGAATTAGTGATCAAAGGCGAGGCGGAAGTCGTTGCTCCGACCGAAAAAATCCGCCGACCGCGCTGGTTGGTGCCGGATATTCACCTGACGGAACGGGAGCACTTACATCGTCTATTGGATTTCGCCGCAAACTATCCTCTGTTGCGCACTGGGGTGGTGCATCCGACGGATAAAGTGTCATTAGAGGGGGCGGTTGCCGCTGCCGAGGCGCAGATGATTGAGCCGGTGCTGATTGGTCCTGAGCATAAGATTCGCGCCGTAGCGGATAAAGAACACCTAGACATCAGCGGGCTTGAAATCGTGCATACGGTACACAGTCATGCGGCAGCGGAAAAAGCGGTGGCGATGGCACGGGCCGGTGAGATTGCGGCACTGATGAAAGGCAGTTTGCACACCGATGAGTTGATGAGCGAGGTGGTCAAAAAAGATACCGGTATCCGCACCGAGCGCCGCTTAAGTCATGTGTTTGCCTTTGATGTGCCGACGTATGCGCGGCCTTTATTCATTACTGATGCGGCAATTAATATTTACCCCACACTGAGCGATAAACGCGACATTGTGCAAAATGCGATTGATCTGGCCCATGCCCTGAGAATCGAGCGACCTGCGGTGGCGATTTTATCCGCCGTAGAAACAGTGACACCGGCGATTAAATCCACTTTAGAGGCGGCGGCGCTGTGTAAAATGGCCGATCGCGGCCAAATCACCGGCGGTGTGGTGGACGGGCCACTGGCGTTTGATAATGCCGTGTCGCCGCAAGCGGCCACCACCAAGGGGATTGTCTCTCCAGTGGCTGGGCAGGCTGATATCCTCGTGGTGCCGGATTTAGAATCTGGCAATATGCTGGCTAAGCAGTTGGAATATCTCGCCGGTGCCGAAGGTGCGGGGATTGTTGTGGGTGCCAGAGTGCCGATTATTTTAACCAGCCGCGCTGACGATACCATGACCCGCGTGGCCTCCTGCGCCTTAGCAGTCATGGTCGAGGTATTCCAACGCGAGGTGACTCTATGAGCCAGTCTCTCTTGGTGCTGAATAGCGGCTCTTCGAGTATCAAATTTCGCTTGTTCAGCGTCACGCCCCTAGCCTTACAGGCTCAGGGCAAGGTGACGGGTATTGGTGGGCAAGCACGCTTTCAAGTGATTGATGCTCAAGGCCACACCCTGCTCGATGAGTCATTAAGCGCTACCATCAGTGATCATCAGCAGGCCCTCGATGGTTTGCTGAGTTGGGGCGAGCAACACGGTCTCATGGCGGAATTACAGGCGGCAGGGCATCGGGTGGTTCACGGTGGTACGGAATTTCACCAACCGATGGTGGTGGATCACGACTTGCTCGATCATTTAAAACAGCTCATTCCCTTAGCCCCACTGCATCAGCCGCATAATATCGCTGGCATTGAAGCGCTGGCGGCGCGTTCGCCAGATTTGCCCCAAGTGGCCTGTTTTGATACCGCGTTCCATACCACTCAACCCCCTGTCGCCCAGACCCTGGCCTTGCCACGGCATCTCAGTCAGGCGGGCATTCGCCGCTACGGTTTTCATGGCTTGTCCTATGAGTACGTAGCCAGCGTATTGCCGCAAACCCTCGGTGCCACTACCGCCAATGGCCGAGTGGTCGTAGCCCACCTCGGCAATGGGGCGAGCATGTGCGCTTTACACGCCGGTCGCAGCGTCGCATCCACTATGGGCTTCACCGCTTTGGACGGTTTACCTATGGGAACCCGCTGCGGCAGTATTGATCCGGGGGTCGTGCTGTATTTAATCAGCGAACAGGGTTTAGGCGTCGATGCGGTCAATGACCTGCTGTATAACCGTTCGGGATTGCTGGGCGTGTCAGGTATCAGCAACGATATGCGTGAGTTGCTGGCGAGTGATCATCCTCATGCGGCTGAAGCGATTGAGTTATTCGTTTACCGCATTAATTGTGAACTCGGTGCGCTGGTGGCGGCATTAGGCGGGTTGGATGCGTTGGTATTCACCGGCGGGATTGGTGAATACGCCGCGCCGGTGCGCTCACGGGTTGGGGAGTTGGCAGCTTGGGCCGGAATTCGCATTGATTCTGTGGCAAACCGCGATCATGGCCCCTGCATTAGCAGCGTTGACAGTGCGGCTGAGGTGTGGGTGATACCGACGAACGAAGAACGGATGATTGCCCAGCATACCTGTCGTATGCTGGGTTTAAGCGCCTGATTGGGCATCGGCCAACATCACTTCGTGCTGCAACCAGTTAAGGAAGCGGGCGATGCGCTCTGGGTATTCGGCATCGCGTGGGTACACCATATAGTAGCTATGGCTCAGCGGTAGTTTCGGTCCAAAAGGAATGACTAAACGCCCCGAGGCTAGATCGGCAGTGGCTAAGGCATCGACCGTCAAAGCAACCCCCTGTTGATCAGCCGCCGCTTCCAAAACCAATGCCGAATGGTTAAACCGCGGCCCGCGGCGCGGATCAATGCCCTTAACGCCGGCTTGACTCAGCCAGTTCGCCCAACCGGGACGGTCGCCATAATCCGTGTCGTCATGGAGCAAGGTGTGGTGGCATAGCGCTTCGGGATGGTTCAGTGGATGCTCACCATCCAGTAACTTCGGGCTGCACAGCGGCACGGCATGGGTGCTCAGCAGCTTGACAGACCGACACCCGGGATGTTGACCTCGGCTGAAAGTGATCGCCACATCAATCATATTGAACTGAAAGCTGTCCGCATCAATGCGATTGCGACTCCCATCGCTGGTAATCAGTTGCGCATTAGCCGCGATGCGGATATCAATTTCTGGATAGGTCACAATAAATCGGTGCAGGCGCGGAACTAGCCATTTAGCGGCAAACGAGGGCGCCATCCACACCGTCAAGGTCTCGCGGTTATTTTCCGCACGCATCCGCAAAACGGATTCACGCAGACAGGCCAAACCCTCACGCAGCTTAGGCAGACCCGCTTTACCCGCTTCGGTCAGTTCCAAACCACGCGGTAAGCGTTTAAATAACATAACCCCCAGCATATCCTCTAAGGATTTGATATGTTGACTGATTGCTGCAGGCGTGACGTGCAGCTCTTCGGCAGCCAGACGCAAATTCGGATGACGCGCAGCCGCGTCAAAAGCCCGTAATGCTTTCAGTGGCGGTAATCGATCAGGCATGTGTGCCTCAAGAAATAGTTAATGGTGTGTTAAAAATATCTCGATTGTTGCGTCGCAGCATCAAGTGTACAGTACTACACATTGATTCAGCATGACAGATGCCCTACGCAACGATTATTAAGGTATAGATATTATGAATAATATTTTAGGCAAACTACTGACGGGTGTATCGCGTTTTGGCGCTGCGATAGCCCGTGATCGACTGCGCCGCGAACTGATGATGGTTGACCCTCGGGTATTGGCACGGGCAGGATTGACTCATCAAGACGTGCTCGACACTATGAACCCTGACCGGGAGCCATCCAAGCCGTCGGCAACTCACCAGACACGAGCCTATGTTGAGGCGCTGCCCATTAAACCGCCCTTGCCGTCTGAGCTGCAAAAACAATCCTCATAACCTCACTAAGGGCTTGGCTATTGGTTCAGGCTCAGTTATTATTCACACTGTAAAGTTCGTGGGGTCGTAGCTCAGTTGGGAGAGCGTGGCGTTCGCAATGCCAAGGTCGGGGGTTCGATCCCCCCCGGCTCCACCAGTCAAGCACAGTATTCAGCCCGACGTATTCCCCATACGGCTATAAAACGATTAACCAGCGCAGCCTATTCTTGAAAAAAACAATTTTATGCTACACTGAGTAAATTACTGGGTCAAACACACTCCACCTCGTAATAAACCAACTAAACCAAGCAAATAATCACAAATATTCGTTCTAAATTTAATTATTTGCGATAATTAAAAAGCAGAGCAAAAAACAGTTCTTGATTTTTTCTTCATTGTTTATCAGAATTCTCCATTGTAGATAGGTTATCTACAAGCGCGAAGGTTTCGCGTTCCATGGTCGAGGTCGAAGTCGAATCGCAA
>PWUP01000321.1 GCA_003562535.1 Gammaproteobacteria bacterium
ATAAAAATATTATTTAAGACAAAAAATTATGTGATTATCAACATAGGACTGAGAATACCTTTGCTCGGTAAACGTTCACTTCTTCCTAAGCGATTAGGATATCAGGATGCTTTTGGCAGAGAGGGGTGATCTTGATCGAGCGGCAATGGGGTAATCGCTCGGTAAGCGTTCACCTCTCTAAAGCGATTACGATATTCGCTAAAACCCTGCAACGCTGCAACCGGTGTTGGGGTATATCTAAACCTGGAGAGACGAAACCCCCGTTCGTGGAACCGGTTAGCGGGAGTGTACCTGCCACGGTAGGCCACTGCCATTAAGTTAAGGAAAAATTATATTTTTCAATTTATTATTGTGTTTTTATCAGTAAAATACGCAAAAAATGGCTTTTGCAAAAAAGAGGTGGGTACTTAAATACATGATTTTAAAAACATCAATTTTACGAAAGTACGGGTTTTTACCCACCCCTAAGATCAATTTTATTGATAACAAACAAAGATATGCGCCTTAACTTAATGGCAGTGGCCACGGTAGGCAGAACGCAACCTGTAGGCGAAGCTGAGCCACGAGCTGCCCCGAACCACACGGCCACCCGATGCCAAGGCATCGGCACCGCGTTGTTCGGCTCCACCGTAGTCCTTATCATGGGTTGAATCTGTCCATATCCCTGATATTGTGGTGATGGGTGTTGATGTCCGAACACCGCCATAGTGTTCAGACAGTCTGAGTGGCATCACCCTGTTGTTGTCACCGTTCGATAAGACGCTGAATATGGCCGTGCTCACGGGCTGGGTTGATTTCCATAAGGCGGCTTTAGCCCGCCCGAAGGGCGTTAGCCCGTGGTACAAACCACCGGCTTTCAGCCGCATTCTCTTTCAGTCGGCGGTTTAGTCCGCCGACCTTCAACCCACCAGCTTTCAGCTGGTGGTTGTTGAGTGTGATGAGCCTACCGTAGGGTCATCATATAGTGTCCAATATGAGCGCCATCCCGCCTAGCATGGTTTACTCAAACACCTCGGCAAGCGTTTGGGCAAACAACACATTATCTGCCCACTGTTCTAACTGCTCCGTATCGGCCTCCGTTAACCGCCGCTCTACCTCATCTGGCAATCTGCCGAATTTGCGGATGAGTAACCGCCGCAGTAGCTGTTGTTCGCCCTCAGCTTTACCAAGCTGTTTGCCGCGTTTTTCTCCACGCTGTTCCCATTCTTGTGCAATCGTCATCATCAGTTGTTCCCCTTGGTCAATTAAGTGGTGAGTCACCGCATCGCGTAATTGGGTTTCGGTTAGTCGATCCGTCGCCGTGGCTTGGGTCAGATAGACCAGTAAGGCACGGATGTAATCGATCCCCTCCGAATGCTGCTCTAAGGTTCGCAGTAGACCGAAAATCCCATGAATCCGTTCAGGCAGTTCGTCACGGAAAATGTATTTAAACACCAATAGGGCGGTCTGCATGATCACCCCACCCTTGAGTTGTTCGTCGCGGTAGTGGCTGAGATCGACGAGATGATAGCGGACATGGGGGATGTAGTCGTGTAATGCCGGTTCATCAACGACTGTATCGGCAAATTGTTGGGGGACGTTCCACGATGTCGTACCGTGGTAGAACACCACGGGGATGATCACGGGTAAACGCCGCTGATCGGTGGCGGGGGTATCAGGTAACGAGGCGGGAAAGTCTTTGCCCCATTGTTCCCATATTCGGACTCGGTAGCGCAGTAAATCCAGATTGATTTGCCGTTCAACATAGCTTTTGTGCTCAAACAGCAGGTGGATATAGCCCGATTGTCCCCCGTGTAGGGTGATCCGATACAGGAGGTCGGCGGCGTGTTCGTGTAAGGTGTCATCCCAGAAGGCGTCTTTTTCCGGTTCTACGGTCGTCCAGTCCAAGCGTTCGACCACAGCGGCGGGTAAGAAGCGCTGAAGAAATTCACCGGCGACTTCGCGCTGCCCAAAGGCGCGTTTGAAAAACCGATCATGGGGGTTGTTGAGTGTGGCCATCAGTATGAGCCTGTACGTTAAAAGGTGTATTGTAGCCGCTCACCGGCGAGCCATTCAGCCCATACGGTACGCTCCGCTCATCGAGCCTACAAGGCTTTATACCTTACACCCCCCACAACCAGCCCGAGCAGCAAGGCGGCGGCCAGCGGCCAGGGGTACAGCTCCTGGCGTGGCGGTAGATCAATGGCTTGGGGCGTGGGTTCTAGGATATCCAGAGCCGCATGAATGCGGTCTAAATCCGCAGTGTCGCGGGCGCGGAAATACTCACCGCCGGTGAGGGCTGCCATTTGGCGCAGTAGCGCTTCATCCAGATCTGCGGATGGGTTGATCTGCTCACGACCCAAAAGCCCTTCGATTTGTAGACTGTCTGCACCGATGCCGATGGTATAAAGACGTATGCCGCTGAGCCGCGCCAGTTCGGCAGCCTCTAGGGGATCGAGTTCACCGGCATTATTAGCGCCATCGGTCAGCAGAATCACTGCCGCATCGTCACTGCCACTGTCGCGCAGGCGCTTGACCGCTAAACCGATGGCGTCACCAATAGCCGTAGCATTACCAGCAAAACCGATTTCTGCTTCGGCCAGCAATTGGCGCACCGTGTCACGATCAAAGGTCAGCGGTACGTGCAGATAGGCTTGCGCGCCGAATAAGATCAAACCCAGGCGGTCGCCGTGCCGACCTTGCAGAAAAGCATCGGCACGATCCTGTAAAACCTCTAAGCGAGTGTGACGCTGGCCGTTAAGCCTTAAATCGTCAATCTGCATACTCGGAGAAATGTCTACCGCTAGCATCAGATCGCGGCCACTGACCACCATCGCCGAGTGCGGGTCCAGCCATTGCGGGCGAGCGGCGGCAGCGACCAGCAGCAGCCAGGCCAATATGGCCAGTACCATCCGCCAGCGCCGTGCATGGGGTCGGGGGGGCGCTAAAGCGCTAGGGAAGGGCACCCGCAGCGTACCCGCGAGTTGTTGCTGTACCGGCGGTCGCCGCCACAGACTGAGCAACGGTAAGGGCAGGGCGAGCCACAACCAGGGCCAAGCGAATGCGAACATCAGCCCTGCTGCTGCAACCAGCGGCGTGCCAAGTGGCTTAAAGCCGCTCGATCCACCTGAGCCTGAGCCTGATAGGGGGCGCTGGCCAAGACTTGACCACAGCCTTGGGAGAATTCCTGACCCTCAAGCTGGGCATCGAGAAATTCCAGCCAGTTCTTGCCGTATAAGGCCGCCACCTCAGTGCGTTGATAATGGCTGAGGGCGGCGTATTTTAATAGCCGCGACACGGCGGCTGTGAACTGGGCATCGTCTAAATCTTGGCGTTGGTTGAGCGCATCCAGTGCGCGTATTCTGCGCCGTCGCTGCCAATAACCGCGTTGCTGGCGCCACAGCCGGGGTGTTAACAGCGCCAGCACTAGACTGCCCAGCATGACCAACCACCAACCGGGTGCGGGCGGCCACCAACTGGGTGCTGGCGGCGCTTGGATATCATGCAGGTGTGAGAGCAACTCGGACGGTTCCATTATGACGGATCGGGGCGAATCAGCGCCTGCGTAGTGTGTTGCTCAGTGGTTAGTGTGTGCCAGGGGATGCCGTGCCGCTGTAACCGCTCACTCCAATGGCGCTGTTGAGCCTGTTGTTGCACCTGCCAGGCGTGGCGCTGGCGCTGCTGACGCCAATCCAGTACCCGCAGTTCAGTGCCTACACTGACCGGATACACTCCGGGGGCGGGCAGTGCCAGTTCCACAGGGTCGGCAATCCGGTAAGCGGACACATCATGGCGCTGGCGCAGCCGTGCCAGATGCGTGTCCACAGACGGCTCGCGGTGCTGAAAATCGCTGATCAGTACGATCAGGCCACTGCTGGTTGGGCCTTTGTCAAACGTCTGCAATACCGCGCATAATCCTCCTGCCGAGGGCTGGGGGGTGGGCAGGGAATCGGGGGCAAACCAGTCCAATAAACTGCGGATTAAAGCCATCAACCCCCGACGCCCGGCTTGCACTGGCAGCCACTGCTGGCGGTCACCGGCATAGAATACCGCACCGATTCGATCTCCCCGTTGCTGCGCCATCCAGCCCAGCAGTGCCGCCAGCCGTGCGGCGACCACCGATTTAAAGGTCACGCGGGTGCCGAAAAACAGGCTGGCATTGGCGTCGATAATCAGCACCAGCGGTCGCTGGCGTTCCTCGCCGTAGAGTTTGGTATGGGCAATGCCAGTACGCGCGGTGACCCGCCAATCGAGATGGCGGCACTCATCACCCGGCTGATACACCCGCGATTCCTGAAAATCCATGCCCCGACCGTGACGGCGGGTCTGGCGTTGTCCTGGGGGGCGGTGGCGCTGATGGCGTTGTAGTGACCGCAGGCGCTGGGCTGGATACTGCAAACCCAATAACTCGCTGCGGCTGGGTCGTGGGGGAGCAGTCACCGAATCGGTGGTCATGGCACCGCCACCCACTGCAACAGACGGTCGAGAATGTGGTCGGCATCAATACCGGCAGCCTCGGCTTCAAAAGAGACCAGCAAGCGGTGGCGCAGCACATCATGAGCGACAGCGTGGATGTCTTCTGGCGAGACATAATCGCGTCCGGCCAGCCAGGCATGGGCGCGGGCGCAGCGTTCCAGGGCGATGGTGCCGCGAGGACTGACCCCATAGCTGATCCAAGGGGCCAGTTCAGGGGCATGCTGTGCCGGTTCGCGGGTGGCTAACACCAACTGAATCAGATAGTCCTCCAGCACTGGTGCGAGATGCACCTGCCCTAAGGCTTGGCGGGCGGCAAATAACTGGGATTGCTTAATACGGAATTCAGCGTCTGGCTCGGTGGCTGGCGGACGGCGGGCGAGGGCGAGAATCTGCCGCTCGGCCTCAGCGTCAGGATAGCCGATGCGCACATAGAGCAGAAACCGATCCAATTGCGCTTCCGGCAGTGGAAATGTGCCTTCTTGCTCGATGGGATTTTGGGTGGCCATCACTAGAAACAGCGGCGGCAGTGGGTAGGTACTGCGGCCTACGGTGATTTGCCGTTCGGCCATGGCTTCTAGCAGAGCGGATTGTACTTTGGCCGGAGCGCGGTTGATTTCATCGGCCAGTAGCACATTATGGAACATTGGACCAGGCTGGAATTCGAACTCGCCGGTTTGCACTCGAAAAATATCGGTGCCGATTAAATCGGCTGGCAGTAAATCCGGGGTGAATTGCAGCCGGTGGAAATCGCCCTCGATATAACGAGCTAGGGTTTTGATGGCTGTGGTTTTGGCCAGCCCAGGTGCGCCCTCCACCAGCAGATGACCATCGGCCAGCAGTGCGATCAACAGGCGTTCGATCAGGCGTGGCTGCCCAACGACATGCTGTTCGATATGGGTGCGCAATTGCTGAAAAGTCTGACGCAGAGCGTCATCGGCGGACAGCGGCGTGGATAGAGAGTGCTCAGTAGTCACTGTTTCAATCAATAACTCATTCAACAAAATAGTTTCAAAATGGTCTACAATTAAAAATCACATCGTATCACATTGATATTGAGTAATCGTTGCGAGGTCGTTTATGGAACTCCAATTGACTCCAACTGGGGGCGGTTTTGTGCCAACAGCGCCGCCTGCGTTGGGAGGCGCGCCGGCTACCGGACAATCTAACGATTCCAGTGTTGTCTGCCAGTCCTGCTCATGCAGCCTATGCACTGGCAAGACGAACGACCGGTCGGTGCAAGCCGCTCTTGAGTCTGAATTGACCCCTGAAGAGCAGCGTAAGCTCCAAGAATTGCGCCAGCGCGATACCGAGGTGCGCAATCATGAGCAGGCGCATGTGGCTGCTGGGGGGCAATATGTGACCCGTGCTCCAACTTACGAGTATGAAATCGGCCCTGATGGGCGGCGTTATGCGGTCGGTGGCGAGGTGAAAATTGATGTATCCGAAGTGCCGGATGATCCAGAGGCGACCATTGAAAAAGCGCGGGTGGTGCAACGTGCAGCCTTAGCCCCTGTTGATCCTTCGCCACAAGATCGCCAAGTTGCGGCTGATGCCGCCGTTATGGAGCGTGAAGCACGGGCTGAATTGCGTGAGCAGCGCATGGAAGAAATGCGCGAGGCTTTAGAAGCCGCGACCGCTGAGGAGCCAAATTCTGCTGATGCTCCGCAAACGCAAATCGCAGGTCTAAGCGGCGCTATGGCCTTGGAACAGCGAATTGCCGATTTTTTCCTTGGGCCGCCCAGTCAGCTCAATGTATTGGCTTAAGTCAACGGTCAGATCAGGTCGGTGCACGGCGTGTTCACGCATATTTTAGTGGCTATGGATTTTTCCAAAAACTGGGATTCCCTGCTCAAGGTGTTGCCTCGGTTCCGCGGTTGGGGCTGTCAGCGCATCAGTCTGGTTCATGTGTTGGCCGAAGACCATCCCCCCAAAGAGTTAATCCGCTATCGTCGGCATTACCAGCGGCGTTTGGATGCCTTAGCGGCAGAACTCAGTGATGAGTCGCTGCACGTTCAGGGGTGGGCGTTTACCGGTGATCCCGTAGCGGTCATCACCGACCAAGCGGTGCAGTGGGACGTCGATTGCATCCTGGCGGCCAGTCATGGACATAATACGCGGCGCGAAGTCTTTCTCGGTAGCACGGTACTGAATCTAGCGCGTCTCACCCCCTTGCCGTTATTGGTTGTCCCCGTGACGGAGCCGTCCCCGGTGGCGGTCAGCCTAGATCGGATTGTCCTGGCTACCGATGGTTCCGCAGCGGCCAAAGCACCGGAACAGATATTCATGGAGTTGACGAGTCAGGGAATTCACGGATTGGCCTTGTTTGCCACTGAACGGGGTGAACCCACTGCTCGGACTCGGGAACTTATGCGTATTGAACAACATTTAAAACAACTGGTGCGTTTAAGCACCAAACTGCAATTATTGGATACGCGGATTGTGAAAGGGGCAGCGGCGACCGTCATTACTGAGACCGCCCTACAGGTCGGTGCTCACTTGATTATCATTGGCAAGCGCGGTCTGAATCGCTTGCAAACGCTGTTGCTCGGTAGTACCGCCGAGGCCGTGTGCCGCCTAGCGCCGTGTCCAGTGTTGGTGGTGCCAGCTACGGCTCATCTCAAGGAGTCAGCTCCAACACTAAGCTCACCCGCCGATTGAGCGCACGGTTAGCCGCTGAATCGTTAGGCACTCGTGGGCGGGTATCGGCGTAACCGGTGACGCGGATGCGTTGTCGGTCAACCCCGAGGGTCATGAGTTCATGAGCAACGCTGGTGGCGCGAATCGAGGACAGTTCCCAATTGGATGGAAAACGTGGGGTGTTGATCGGGATATTATCCGTATGCCCCTCGACGGCGACGTGCAAACGGTCATTGCGTATCAAATCGGTCAACTCCGCCAACAGCGCCCGTCCGGCTGAACTGAGTTCAGCGCTGCCGGAAGGGAACAAGATTTCATTGCCGACTTCAATCTGCAATCGATCGCGATCCAGCAGCAGTTCAAGATCATGCTGCTCATCATAGTTGGCCATCCAAGTGATTAAGCGTTCAAATTCAGCGGGTATTTCAGGTGCTTCAGCCTCTACGGGCCGAGTTGAAGTGGCCGATGGAGGCGCCTCAGAGGTCACCGCAACTCCTTGGGGCGAGGCCACAGGTTCAGTGGTTGCGCTGGTGGAGGGAGGGATGGGTCGCGGATCGATGATCGGTGGCGTCGTCATCACTGGGGTGGGCCAAAATGGGGTGGTATCGCTGCGCGCTTCTGGGGAATGCAGCGCCAGCAGCAGAGGTGGCTCTGGTGTGGTTTTGGGGCTGACTAATGCGGCTAAAGGCACGCTGTGACTGGCCGCAGTGGGCTGTTCCATAGGCGTGGACTGTTGCAAATACGTCATACCGAGCAGGGCTGCAA
>PWUP01000191.1 GCA_003562535.1 Gammaproteobacteria bacterium
ACCCATACCTCACGGCGGTAATGGGTAGGGATCACGCGAGCACTGGGCGTCAAACCACTCAGCTCACCCACCGGCATCAAAAACACCCGCTCGCTGGAAAAACCGACCACTTCCGCATCAATCCGAGTTCCGGCCGCACCGAGCACCTGACACCGCCCCCCCACGGGCACCCGCAACCCTTCGGCCTCCAACGTCAAACCCACCATCCGCACTAAGCGCCCTTCCGCCACCAAGGGTGTGGCCTGTTGCGCGCGGCGGCGATAATGACCCAGCGCTTCATACAGAGTCGTGCGCCGTTGCTTGGGGTTGAGTTTAGCGGGTAGTTCCATACTTATGCACCGTTTGGCGTTGCAGTATCCGTCTGACTCGCCCGACTGGGTGGCTCATCGACACGCCGCTCACTGCCCCACATGGCGGCAATCACTGTATTTAGCCGGTGCTCCACGGTGGCATCAATCTGCGATACCGCTGTTTCCAAGCGAGTGCCACCGCGAGTCAACGTCGGGTCTTCAACAATTTCCCAAGGTTGATCAATATGAGCCAAATGCAATGCATCGCGAATCACCTCGGCATCTTTGGGGTGCAAATGAATCCGCAAACGCCGCTCGGAACTTGGCAATACCGCCAGCGCCTCTCGGACTACTGCGACAATTTGCCCCGGATGGGTCTGTAATTCACGGCGCACCAACTGCCGAGCCACAACCGTAGCCAACGTTACCAGCTCCTGTTCCAGTTGTTGGTCTAAATCCTCAACAAACGGCAGCAAAGAATCCAAGACCTGACGCAAATGCCCGGCTTCCGTCTGTACCTTTTTGGTTTGTAAATGTAATTTTTTACTCTCTGCCCGAATTTCCGCCTCACCCGCCTTACGGCCTTCTTCTTGACCTTTCTCTAAGCCCTCGGCATGGCCTTGCCGTAAACCTTCTTCATAACCTTGCTTAAACCCTTCGTCGTGAGCTTCACGCTGAATCTGCTCAATTTGCTCAATAGTTAACGGTGGTGGGGTCGAATCTTCAGGCTCATGCTGTTCGGGTTGCGGAGGTGGCGGTGGGGGTGGTGGCGGCGGTAGATTCATATCCGGTGCCTGCCACCGCTGCACTGGCCGCCGTAGCGACTCGCTGAGAATCCGCGAATTCATCGCCATACTACCCTCTGGAACAGGGCATTCGACCACTCAACCAAGTCAGACATATTCATCACCGCCTTTAGCCCCCAACACAATATCGCCATCTTCAGCCATTCGGCGGGCAATGGTGAGAATTTCTTTTTGGGCGGCTTCAACTTCGCTAAGGCGCACCGGACCACGGACTTCTAAATCATCGCGCAGCATTTCACCCGCCCGTTTCGACATATTCTTGAAGAATTTCGCCTTAACCCGTTCGTCCGCGCCTTTCAGCGCTAAGACCAGATTTTCCGTATCAATTTCGCGCAACAGGGATTGAATGCCGCGATCATCCACATCCACTAAATTATCAAAGACAAACATCAAATCTTCGATTTTCTGGGAGAGATCTTGGTTAGCCTCGCGGATACTCTCGATAATGGCATTTTCTTTGGAGGGATCCATAAAGTTCAGAATATTGGCCGCGCTTTTGATGCCACCCAGCACGGAAGCCTGGACGTTGCTGTTACCGGCAAATTGTTGTTCCAAAATATCGTCCAACTCCTGTAAGGCCGCCGGTTGAATTCCATCCAAACTGGCTACCCGCATCAACACTTCAGGGCGCGTCCGTTCGGGCAAAAAACCCAATACATCGGCGGCATGATCCGAATCCAAATACGACAGCACAATGGCGATAATCTGGGGATGTTCTAAGCGGATCACTTCGGCCACCGCACGTGGCTCCATCCACTTAAGCGATTCCAGACCTTTAGAATTACGTCCTAATAAAATTCGGTTAATCAGCCCACCGGCCTTATCCGCACCCAATGCCGAGGTCAACACCGTGCGGATGTACTCATCAGACCCCACGCCCAAGGCGGTTTGTTCGTCCACCGTGCGGATAAAATCCGCCAACACAGCATCGACTTCTGATTTGGTAATATCGCTTAAATTCGCCATTGCCGTGCCCAGACTCTGAACCTCTTTCGGTCCCATATGCCGGAGCACTTCAGTCGCCGCATCCTCACCCAAGGTCATCATCAGCACGGCTGCCCGCTCACAACCCGACAGCACTTTAGGCTCATCATCGTCCTTAGGTCGCGCCATCAGTCACAATCCACATCTTCATTAACTGGGCGACGCGCTTAGGATCTTCACGCACCAAGCTACGCGCCATTTCCAAATGCGTCTCATAATTAGGATAGCTCGATTGCGGCCCTGTCAATGCCTCTTGAGCCTCATGCCCTAAACCCAACGCCTCGTCGCCTTCTGGCGGTGCTAAACGCGCCAACTCCAGCTCCTCTTCCAGCCGACCTTTATCCGCTAATCCACGCAGCAAGGGTCGGATGACCATTAATGCAATCAACACTACCACCAAGACCGCGAGCAAGGGTCGGATTAACTCCAAAAACCACGGCTGTTCCCAAATCGGCACCGCTTCTGGTTCTGGGGTTGGCTCTGCTGGACGAAAGGACACATTCAGCACATTGACACTATCGCCGCGCTCTGCGTTAAACCCTACGGCATCACGCACCAACACGTTCAACCGATCCAGTTCGGCCTGTTCTAGTGGCATACGCTCTAACTCACCCGCAGCATTGGGGCGCTCTTGATGATCGACCACCACCGCAACCGATAAGCGTCGCACGCCGCCGGGCGCTTCACGAATATGGCTGATGGTGCGGTCAATCTCGAAATTACGCACACTGCTGCGGCTCCGTGATAAGGGAAGCTCAGACTCCGTGTCATTCTCCTCGCCCAGTTCTACCGCAATCCCTGCCTCGGGTGGCTGATTGGTCAACGCCCCGGGTATGGTCAGCACATCGCGCTCACGGCGTTCGTCTTCATTTAATTGTTCACTGCGCAGGGCAATGGTCTCAGGATTGTGCACCTCGCTGGTGCGCTCGATTTGCGAAAAATCCAATTCTGCAGACACTTGTGCGCGCAAACCATTATCACCCACCACCGGACTGAGTAAATCCATAATCCGTTGGGTGTAGGTTTGCTCCAATAGGCGCGTAAACTCCATCTGCTGGGCAGTGACGTTCATTTCACTCATGCCATTGGCCGTTTGGGTCAGCAAGCGTCCGCGCTGATCCACCACCGTCACATGCTCGGGTTCCAATTCGGGAATGCTGGACGACACAAGATGGACAATACCGGCTACCCGCTGCTCATTGAGTACACGCCCCGGATGAAGCGTTAATAATACCGAGGCACTGGGCTTCACTCGATCCCGCACAAACACCGAATCACGGGGTAACGCCAAATGCACTCGGGCGGTGTCTACGCTGTCTAGTGTGGCGATCGAACGCGCTAACTCACCTTCTAATGCCCGATGCCGACGGGCGTCTTCCATCTGACGGCTGGTACCGATGCCTTGATCTTGCTCCAGCAGCTCAAAGCCAAAGCCTGAGGTTCTCGGTAGCCCCTCATTGGCCAGCCGCAAGCGCGTTTCATGGACTTGCCCTGCCTGGATTTGAATCGCTCCGGTGTCCGGATCGAGACGATACGGCACACCGTGGCGCTCCAGCGCTTCTAAAATTTGGGCGCTTTCCTGATCCGGTAAATTGGGATATATGACCACATAGTCAGGTTTCAGCAACCACCATATCAGACTGATCGCCAGAGTTATCGAAGCCGCAACGGCCACGCCGAGGCCAATTTGCTGTCCCCGAGAGAGACTGGTAAACCCACGGATGTGATCATTGAGCATTGCTAGTGAAGCGGCCACAGCTTACCACCACTCAGTCAAAAGAAGTCACTAAACCGACATACTCATGATGTCTTTATACGCCGATAACAACTGACCACGCACCTGAACGACGGCTTCAAAAGCCACACTGGCTTTTTGCGAGGCGATCATGGTATCGACTAAATTCACTTGCGGATCACCCTGCTCAAAGGCCGTGCGCAGGGCGGTGGACTCATGCTGAATCTCATTAACGCGCTCGATACTTTGTTTCAGCAACTGGGCAAAACTGGATTGTTCAGCAGTGACCGGAGCCGCAGGAGGTTCAGTGCCATTCATACTGACTTGTTGCGCGAGGCTACGCATCTGAGCCAGCACTTGGTCGATTGCCATATCACTCATTATGATGTTACTCCTGATGGATTGCATAACCATCTACAGTATGGCTTGAATTAAGTATGCGAGAATAGGATACCACTTAATAACGTCAGCAGCGGTATTAATCCGTGCTGATATTCTATCAAACACTAAACAAAGCAGAAATAATGCCAGATTGCTTTTCTGTGGTTTATCAATCGTCCAAAGGGCATTTCCGGCGTACCGCGTCAAATTTATGGCTGCACTCGATTATAGCCATTCAGGCTGGCTACACGGAATCAACCGGAGTCCGGTCATCTAGGCGAACGACTATCGCCTCAAAACGCTGTTCATTATGCACCAGTGCCAGCGATGGGTGAGTACTCAGCTCAATCGGCAATACACCCAGAAATTCTACTCCAGTGTCAGCCGTGGTGATGGCTTGCACCACTTGCACATTAGCTTGGGCGTCATCATAGCCGACAATGGTTAGGGTATCACCGGGCTGTAGTGGCGGGGCGTGCTCACTGTACAGCCGGTACATGCGCCGTTTTAAGCGCCCGAGATAGTGCGTTCGGGCAACAATTTCTTGACCGACATAACAGCCCTTATCAAAAGCCACGCCATCGAGCTGATCCAGATTGAGCATTTGCGGGATGAAGCGATCTTGAGTGGCACGATACACCTCGGGTAAGCCCGCTCTAATATTGTGTTGCTGCCACACACGGGTATCTGCCACAGTGACCTGCGGCATCAAACTACGGCGTAGGGCGTCCAAAGAGTCATGGGCACCATAGAGTTCAAAACGGGGCTGCTCACCGGGCACACGGATGATCCAACAGCCGCGCTCATGAACCACCTGCCCAATGGCGGTGGGCACAGTGGTGAAATACTCGGCTAAACCGTCTGGGCCAGTACTCCCAATAAGCCCTAAGCCCCGCTGGTGATCGCTGAGATCAGTGAGGGTAACTTTAGCTCGCAAGACAAAAAGTTGCAGACGCTGCATCACGGGGGCGACCAACTCGCGGGGGAGGCGCAGCACATACCCTGGTGATTGTCGCCACAAGCGTAAACAGGCCAATAACCGCCCTTGGGGATTGCAATAACCCGCCAACAGGCTCAGCGGCTGTTCCAGGCGCCGGATATCGCCAGTGAGCTGACCTTGGAGAAAATGGGGCGCGTCTTCACCAGTTACAGCAATACAGCCATCATGGCTAAGCTCACAAAGTTGGGGGACGGCGTTAACGTCTGGCATCGGTCTGGAGGTTTTTACTGGTCAGTCAGGGGCTATCATTGTGCATGGTTTGAATCAGATGGGCAACATGGCGACTGATACCCAAAACTTTATCAACGTCAAGCTGCAAGACTAAACCGGTACCCGGCGAGTCATCAAGATGCCCGACCTCGCCAATGATTTGCATAATGTCGTGAGCGCGATGCTCTTCAACCAGTAACAGTAAAACATCTCGGGCAGCCGTAAGTTCCATGCCAAAAATGCCATGCGATTTTTCCAAACCCTCACCACGGGCATTGTTGATGCACGTTGACCCTGTGGCTCCAGCTTTGCGAGCGGCTTGCAGTACCGCGTCAGTTCTTTCATCATCGATGAAAACCAATAGCAGTTTAAAGTGCATGCACTATATCCTCCAAGATGTGGTGAGATGCTGTTATCACGTTTTTTTCTCCATGCGTTTAATTTTCCAACGGACAATCTGCGCGTAGCCCATAACAGTGATAATCGGAAACAGACAGGCCAAGGCAATCATGCCGAAGCCGTCCATGACCGGACTGCGTCCCGGAATGGAACTTGCCAGCCCTAGACCCAAGGCAGCGATAATCGGTACGGTGATGGTGGAGGTCGTCACCCCACCCGAATCATAGGCCAAGGGAATGATACTGCGCGGCGACAACAGGGTTTGGATAATGACCAAGAGGTAAGCGCCGAGCACAAACCAGTGTAACGGCCAGCCCATAACAATACGCCATGTGCCTAGTGTGATTCCAAAGGCCATGCCGATGGCCACGGCAATACGCAGCATCAGCGGATTAATCGTCCCGCCGGAAATCTCCCCGGCCTTCAGCGATACGGCAATCAGTGACGGTTCGGCAATGGTAGTGCTAGCACCAATGGCAAACGCAAAAATATACACCCAGTAATAATCGCTCCAATGTCGCTGTACGCCTTCAACCACCATCGGCAGGAAATCCGGTGATGCCAGTTGTTCAGCCATCAACCCCCCCATGGGGAATAATGCCTGTTCCAAACCGAGCAGGAACAAGACCAGACCGATCAATACCATACCGAAACCAGCAATCACGGTAGACAGATGCCTGACTTTTTTACGGATAACTAAATACTGAAAGCCGAAGATGATCGCCACAATCGGCAGTACATCGAGCACGGTATCCAGTAGAATGGTTAAAAATTGCATGATGATTTACCCTTTGCCAAAGTCATACGCCGATCAGGCCAAAAGCCAACACGAAAATAATAGGCATGACCGAGGCGAATGCAATCAAACCAAAACCGTCCAGCATGGGGTTGCGGCCTTTAATTGCTGTCGCCAGACCGACACCCAGCGCCGTAACCAGTGGCACGGTAATCGTCGAAGTGGTGACCCCTCCGGAATCGTAGGCAATGCCGATAATTTCTTCGGGAGCAAACATAGTCAGCGTTAGAGCAATCACATAACCGCCGATAATCATGTAATGCAAGGGCCAACCGGTCAGGATACGTAATACCCCGACACAAACCGCTGTACCGACAGACGCGGCGACCACCATCCGCAATGTAAAGGCAAACTGTTCTTGAGCCGCCACAGTGTGCTCAATCAGCCCGCCTTCGGCCACGACTTCAGCCGCCTTGTTAGCCACCGCAATCAAGGCCGGTTCGGCCACAGTGGAGCCAAACCCGAGCGCAAAGGCAAACGCAAACAACCACAACATCGAACCCTTGTTGGCAAATTCCCGCGCTAGGTTTTCACCAATGGGGAACAGGCCAATTTGCAGCCCCTTGATGAATAAACTGAGTCCAACGACCACGTAAATCAGCCCCGTTACCAAGTCGAGCAGATCAATGCCCTCGGGCAATGGCTGACGAATCACCACCAGTTGAAAAAAACCGATGACGAGGATAACCGGTGCCAAGTCACGCAGACTGTCGCGTACAGTACGCAAAAAACTAAAAAGCATGGTTTTCATTTTTTGTAGTGTTACAGTAATATTTCGCGCCTAGTAGCAATATCGCCTCCATCATGGGAATTTACCCTAGCAAACTTGCAAAGGCTCTACTACTGTCACAAAACTGTCAATACTGCAGGTGCTTAGTCAAATGATTTTAAACGACATTACCAATTCACTAAGTAGGTTAACTCCATGACACGCCGCAATCTATTGTTAATCATTGTTTTATTAGGACTGGGCTATGTGTTTGTCACCAGTCCTAACTTGACCGAGATCGGTGCCGGTATTGCCATCTTTTTGTTTGGGATGATGTCCTTAGAGCAAGGGTTTAAAACCTTTACCGGGGGCACTCTAGAGCGGATTTTACAGGCGTCAACCAATCGCATCTGGAAAAGCCTAAGCTTTGGCATGGTCAGCACGACTTTAATGCAATCCAGCACCTTGATCTCGCTGGTGACTATTTCCTTTGTCAGCGCCGAGATGATTACCTTGGCGGCTG
>PWUP01000027.1 GCA_003562535.1 Gammaproteobacteria bacterium
CGGGTGGGGCAGCCGCGTATGGCCGCGATGCCGATCATGCTGAAACGCCTGCCCCAGTCCACTCAGGCCAGCGCTGATGTGCATCGGTTTTGGGAACAGACGGGGAGTTTTTATGTATCGGGTCAGGGCAGCGATAACCTGGCCGATCCGTTTATCAGTCAGTCCTTAATTCCTGCGTCTACGGGTATTTACCGAGATATGACGCAGATTCGTTTCGACTATCCCCAGTGGCATCCGGAAAAATGTACGGCCTGTGGTGACTGTTACATCATCTGCCCTGACAGTGCCATTCCCGGCTTGGCGAATACCATCAGCGAGGTGTTTGATACCGCCGTGCGGCGGATTGAAACCGGCGGACGACCGACCCGGCATTTACGCCGAGCGGTGCGTGATCTGGAAAAACGTCTGCGCCAAGGCTTAACCGTCGCCGGTGATGGCGCTAATGTACGCGCTGAACTGGACGCCGCTATCACAGATGTGCTAGCCAATACCGATTTATCCGCAGCCGATAATGCCCGTCTGCATGAGGAAATGGATTGGTTGCGCGCCAGCATCGGCGATTTTCAATTTGCCACAACCCGGCCTTATTTCAGTGCTTTGGAAAAACGCGCCAAGGGTAGCGGCGGTTTATTCTCACTGACGATTAACCCCTACACCTGTAAAGGTTGTATGGAATGTGTGAATATCTGTGCCGATCAAGCCCTAGAAGTCGTACCGCAAACCCCAGAAGCCGTGAGTATGCTGCGGCGTAACTGGGAGTTCTGGATGGATCTGCCCACCACCCATAAAGATTATGCGCGGATTGACGATCTGAATCAGGGTATCGGGGCGCTCGAAACCCTGTTAATGGATAAGCGTTCCTATCAGTCGATGAACTGTGGCGATGGCGCCTGCTTGGGCTGTGGTGAGAAAACCGCGATTCATTTGTTCACCTCTACCGTGACCGCCTTAATGCAGCCACGGATTAAAACCCAGGTCGCCAAACTCGACCGGTTGATAGCGCGTTTGGATGAGCATGTGCGTCTCAAGCTGGCGGCGGGGGTGAATTTAGCCGATGTGACGGCGATTCAACAAGTAGTGGGTGAACATGCCGACAAGGATTTAACCTTAGCGCGGCTGTCAGGCGCTCTGGACAATAACGGTCATAGTCACGCCCTCGATCCTGAATGGTTGCAGTGGGTCAGCAGCTTGCTCGCCCAACTCAAAGATTTGCGCTGGCGTTATCTCGAAGGCCCCAGCGGTCGCGGTCGCTGCGATCTGGGGGTGATTAATGCCACCGGTTGTACCTCGGTGTGGGGCGGAACCTTCCCCTATAGCCCTTATCCTTTCCCCTGGGCCAGCCATTTATTCCAAGACAGCCCCTCTATGGCGATGGGGATTTTTGAAGGCCATATGGCGAAAATGGCGGAAGGCTTTAAGGCGATCCGTATGGCCGAACTGGAACTGGCAGGACAGTACGATCCCAATGAGCATGAAGCCTTCTTCGCCCAGTTTAACTGGGAACAGTTCAGCGATGAAGAATTTGCCCTGTGTCCGCCTGTCGTCAGTTTAGGCGGTGATGGGGCGATGTATGACATTGGGTTTCAAAACCTATCCCGCGCCCTGATGTCGGGTATGCCGATCAAGGTGCTGGTACTGGATACCCAAGTGTATTCCAATACCGGTGGCCAAGCCTGTACTTCGGGTTTTATCGCCCAGGTGTCGGATATGGCGCCTTACGGTAAGGCTTGGAAGGGTAAAGAAGAAACCCGCAAAGAAATCAGCTTGATCGGGCTAGCCCATCGCACCAGCTATGTGATGCAGGGGGCGATTTCTCATGTCACCCATTTGCTGGAGAGTTTTGTCGAGGGCTTAAACAGCCGCCGTCCGGCGCTGTTTAATATCTATGCCGTCTGTCCGCCAGAACATGGGGTCGGGGATGATGTCGCCTTTGCCCAATCGCGTATGGCGGTAGAATCTCGGGCTTATCCCTTATTTCGCTACAACCCCGATCAGGGGGTGACGTTCCGCGAGTGTTGCAGTTTGGAAGGCAATCCGGCTGTGGATAGCGACTGGCCGCGTTATACCCTGAACTATGTCAACGAGCAGGGTGTCGCTGCCAGCATGGAATTGCCGATGACCTTTGCCGATTTTGCCCTGACCGAAGGCCGGTTCCGCAAACATTTCCGCAAAGCGCCGCCAGCAACGTGGAATGACAGCATGGTGCCTGTGGATGAATTCCTCAGCCGCGACCCGGACGCCCGCGACGGTTGCTTCCCCTATATCTGGACTGTGGATGAGCACAACCAATTAGGTCGGGTGCTGGTGTCTGAGGAACTGGTACGTTCAACGGAAGAACGCCGCGACTTCTGGCAGCAGCTTAAAGGCTTGCTGGGTATGGATCAGGTGCACGTCGATACGGCCGCCGTGGTCGAGCAGACCCGTAACGATATGGCACGGCGGCTCAGCGAAGCCTTGTTATCCCTAGCCAACGGCCAAGGGGCGGAGACATTCGCCGCTCGTGTGACCTCAGCACCCTCAACGCCAGTCGCCCTGCCGACAGCCGCAGCCACTCCAGCAGCATCGGCTAATGGTAACGGTCACAGTGCCGCGCAGTGGGAGTATGAATCCGTGTGGGTAGAAACTCATGAATGCACCGCTTGTGACGATTGTTTAGCCATTGCCCCAGGGGTGTTTGCCTATGATGAAGATAAAAAAATCATTGTCACTGATCCCAAGGGTTCGAGTTATAAAAACATTGTGCGGGCGGCTGAGAAATGCGCGGCGATGGCTATTCATCCCGGTACACCGGCTAATCCCCAGGAGCCGGATGCCGCTAAGCTGATGCAACGCGCTGCCAAGTTCAACTGATCATGGGACTGTTGTCTTTTGCCACAAGCTTGAGCTTTCCTCGGGGGGTGCATCCCCCGGGAATGAAAGCAGACACCAAGGATAAAGCGATACGGCGTTTGGCCTTCGCCCCACGGGTGATTCTGCCTTTGCAACAGCATTTCGGTACACCGTCGCTGCCGCAAGTGCAAGTGCATCAAGAGGTGGTACGCGGTGAGTTGATTGCGGTGGCCGATGGGGTGCAATCCGTGCCCTTACATGCCTCCGTGACTGGGGTTGTGGAAGGCATCGAATTGATGCCTACCGCCCGTGGTCCGAAAACTGAGGCCATTATCATCCGTACCACTCCCGGCGACACCCAGGCAGTGCAGTGGTCGCTTCCGCGTGGGGATTTAATGCAGGCTTCGCGTAAGGAGATCATCCAAGCGATCCAAGATGCCGGTTTAGTCGGTCTGGGGGGCGCCGCATTTCCGACTCATATCAAACTCTCGCCACCTTATGAGTATCCGGTGGATACTTTGCTGATTAACGGTTGCGAATGCGAGCCGTATCTCAGCACCGATCATCGGATTATGCTGGAGCACACGCAAGACCTGATCACGGGGGTACGTTTGGCTATCCGCGCTGCGGGAGCCGAACGGGCGATTATCGGCGTGGAAGACGATAAACCCGATGCCATTGCCGCGCTACGCGCTAAGCTGGCTAAAGATGACATCATCAGTGTGGGTAAGGTACGCGCTAAATATCCTCAAGGTTCCGAGAAAATGTTGATCAAGGCACTGCTAGGACGCGAAGTGCCTTCGGGTGGTTTTCCCTATCATGTCGGCGTGGTGGTGAATAATGTCGGCACGATGGCGCAACTGGGGCATTTATTGCCGCTGGGCGAGGGCATGATCGAACGGGTGATTACTGTGGCGGGGCCGGGGGTGCAGCGTCCGGGTAATTATCTCGTGCCATTGGGTACACCCCTACGGTTTTTGCTGCAACAGGTGGGATTTACTGGCAAGGATGCCAGTCATCTGATTCTCGGTGGCCCGATGATGGGTAATACCGTCGCCTCGCTGGATGTGCCGATCACCAAAGGCGTGTCTGGATTGGTGGTGTTATCCGATCCTGAAACTCAGGCAGAGGATGTCCGCATCCACCCTTGCATTCGTTGCGGCTATTGTGTCGATGTCTGTCCGGTCGGCCTCAATCCGTCTGATCTCGGCAAACTGGCGGCTAAACGCCAATATGCGCTGATGCAGGAACGCTTTCATCTCAATGACTGCTTTGAATGCGGGTGCTGCGCCTATGTCTGTCCCTCACATATCCCGCTAGTCCAGTATTTCCGAATTGCTAAAGTATTAAATCGGGAGCGGCAATCTTGAGTGCTTTGCATATCAAACTCAAAACCTCGCCGCATTTGATTCAAGCGGTCAGCGTTGAGCAGATCATGCGTAATGTGGTCTATGCGCTATTGCCGGTGTGTGCTTTTGCAGTCTGGCATTTCGGCATCAGTGCCTTGGCCTTGCTAGTGACGACAACAGCGGCTTGTGTCGGTACTGAACGAGTGATTAATCTGCTATCCGGCAAGCCCAGCACGGTCACGGATTTCAGTGCAGTGATCACCGGTCTGCTGCTGGCCTTGACCCTACCGCCGGCATTTCCGCTGTGGATGGCGGCGGTCTCTGGGATCATCGGTATTGCCTTGGGCAAGGCCATGTTTGGCGGTTTGGGGTATAACCTATTTAATCCCGCGCTCATCGGTCGTGCCTTCGCTCAAGGGGCTTTTCCTGGGGCGATTTCCACTTGGACGCTGCCGGGACATCCCGACCGGTTTGTCGA
Source organism: Gammaproteobacteria bacterium (assembly GCA_003562535.1). Lineage (GTDB taxonomy): Bacteria > Pseudomonadota > Gammaproteobacteria > Competibacterales > Competibacteraceae > SKOM01. Next base: position 4,657 of record PWUP01000027.1, read on the forward strand.
ATTTCTGCCATCGACTCTGGCTATTCCCTTTACTCGTCCTGAGTCGGTAGACGGTTGGACATCAGCCACTCCGCTGACAGCATGGAAGTTTCAAGGCGTAGACACGCCGAGTATGGAATTATTCACCGGCATGGTGGCCGGTTCAGTTGGGGAAACCTCAGCGTTATTGATTCTGGGGTGTGGCCTGTATCTCGTAGCGCGGCGGATGATGAACTGGCATATTCCAGCGGCGGTATTATCCGGGGCGTTTATTACGGCAGGGGTGTGTTATCTGATCGATCCCAATGCCTATCCTACCCCGTGGTTTGTAGTGCTGTCTGGCGGCTTAATGTTGGGCGCGGTGTTTATGGCCAGCGATATGGTAGCCTCGCCGGTGACGCGCTCTGGGGTATGGTTGTACGGGCTATTGATTGGTTTTCTCACCGTGATTATTCGCTTTTTCGGTGGACTGCCTGAAGGGGTGATGTATGCCATCTTGCTCGGCAATGCGGCCTCGCCATTAATTGAACGCATCACCCAGCCGCGTCCCTATGGTACTGGCCGCAGGAGGCCGTTATGAGCAGTGTGCCGATAGCGCAGCGTCCTAAGCCCACCGCCAGCCATAAACTGATTGCCACTTTAGGACTGATTTCCCTGTGCTCGGGTCTGCTGGTGGTCAGCGTGTTTGAATTCACCAAGCCCTATATTGCCGAAAACCAACGCCGCGCCTTAGAAGCCGCAGTATTGCAAGTGATCCCGGGTGCGGTAGAGCGGCGGGAATTTATACTGACGCCGCAGGGGGTATGGCCTAGGCAAGACGCGCCCGCAGAGGGGCGGTTGATTCATGCGGGTTTTGACGCCCAAGGGCAGTTTAAAGGGGTGGCCTTGCAGGCCGCCGGTCGAGGCTATGCCGATGTGATTCGGATTCTTTACGGCTACAACCCAGCCTGTGAATGTATTGTCGGCATGATGGTTTTGGAAAGCCGAGAGACGCCTGGATTGGGGGATAAAATCGAAACTGATCAGAACTTTACCGCCAATTTCCGCAATCTTAGCGCCGCGCTGAATGCCGAGCGCACGGGTCTAGCCCATGAGATTATCACGGTGAGACCGGGTAGTCGCCAAGCCCCCGGCGAGATCGATGGCATCACTGGGGCGACGGTTTCGGCCAATGCCATTGGTCGGATGTTAAACGAGAGTGCTCAGGTTTGGCTGCCGATGCTTGCGCCGCATTGGTCAGCATTGAGTCTGCCGGTTGGTGCAGAGGAGGCGATGGATGGCGATTAAACCCGATACTCAGCCGATCACCCCCGATACCTTTCTCAGTGGTATTTGGCGAGAGAACCCCGTATTTGTCATGCTGCTCGGCATGTGTCCGGTGCTGGCAGTGACCAATTCCGTAGCCAATGCCTTAGCGATGGGATTGGCGACCACGTTTGTCTTGTTATGCTCCAATGCCTTGGTGTCGCTGCTGCGACGACAGATCCCCAAGGAAGTGCGGATTGCGGCGTATATTATTATCATCGCTACCTTTGTCACCGTAGTGGATTATTTAATCCATGCGATTAGTCTGGAAGTCTATGATGCTTTAGGGGCTTTCATTCAATTGATTGTGGTCAACTGCATGATACTGGGTCGTGCTGAGGCTTTTGCCTCGCGTAACAGACTGAGTAATACGCTTGTGAACTCCTTAGGCATGGGCATTGGGTTCACCATTGCGCTGCTGTGTTTGGGTTCGGTGCGGGAATTGCTGGGTGCGGGTGCTTTACTAGGTTATCCGATTTTTGGCCAAAGTTTTGAACCGTGGATTATCATGCTGCTGCCCCCGGGTGGATTCTTTGTATTAGCCGCTTGGCTGCTGCTGTTTGCTTGGCTTAAAGAATCCCAACAGCGCCGTAAACAAGCTGCCGCCGCAGCGCCTCAGAATGGGGGTAAACTCGGGGGGGCAAGTATTCATGCACGCTGATTCTTTGGGATTTATTTTTCTCAATGCCGCGATTATCAATAATTTCGTCTTGGCCTTGTTTTTGGGTATCTGCCCGCTATTAGGGGTTTCCGGCAAGCTGAATACCGCGTTTTCAATGGGCTTAGCGACATCGCTGGTGATGCTAATCAGCTCGGTATCCGCGTGGTTGATTAATGAAATCCTCACCCATTTTGAATTGGAATTTCTGCGCTTAATTGCCTATATCGCGGTGATTGCTTCGGCGGTGCAATTGGTCGAGATGAGCTTAAAGAAATTCAGCCCGGCACTGTATCGGGCGCTGGGGATTTTTTTGCCATTGATTACCACGAACTGTGCCATTCTCGGCGTGGCCTTATTCCAGACCAACTACGAGTATAGCTTTGTCCAATCCTTGTTTTACAGCCTAGGGGCAGGAACGGGTTTTATCATTGCTATTGTGCTCATGGCGGGCTTACGCGAGAAGCTCGATCTGGCTGATGTCCCGTCCATTGCCCGAGGGGCGGCGATGAGTCTCATGTTGGCCGGGATTTTATCGTTAGCCTTTATGGGTTTTGCTGGATTAGGTGGCTAGGTGATGCACCGTTATGCTCTGGCTATTCTGATTATCTTTGCCCTATTTGTCGCTTGGGTATGGGTACAGGCCGCTGCTCGCCGTTTTGCCCAGCGCCATCCCGAATTTGGCCCCGCCAAGGAAGAAGGGGCTGGTTGTGCTTCGGGGTGTTGTGGCTGTGCGCTGGCGGAGCGATCCCGATCTCAAAACTCCGGTACCGAAGCTAGGCAAAGTGCGCTCTGCACTGGGGCTGCTCGGCAACGTGCGAGAAGCGTTTCCGCCAATGATTTGTGACTTATAAGTCAAATGATTCAATGAGATACAACAATGAGCTCCATGTTCAGCTAATGCCAAGTCTTTAATGCAAGCCATGAGCAATGCTCTTGCAGAAGAGATTGCTGTCAAGCGCAACTCAAAGATTAAAATGCTGTATGAAGAGCAAAAAACAGTGGTGCACCCTTTATGGGCAGGTAGCCGACATGTCTGTTTTACATGCCGATGCCATAAACGAAGAGCACCGCAGCAGGCCATGGCAGGTAGGCTTTTCGTAATACATACATACATACAACTCTCTGCTTATTAAGCTTCTTGCCGCTGAGATTGTTTCTGCTCATGGGCTGACCACAACAATGCAGCAAGCACAAGCCATGGCTGCATTTAGTC
>PWUP01000286.1 GCA_003562535.1 Gammaproteobacteria bacterium
GGTTAACAAAGAAACCGCCCTCGTCGTAGAGCAAAAATTTATACAATTCCGCAACCACGTTACGATCCGCACACCCTAGCCCGGCTATGACCTCAGCGATAATATCCGAGAGCAGTTGGGGCCAGACTTTACCTCCCAGCTCAACTTTATCGGCATTAACTTGCCACACTTTACGCACTGAGGTATCCAGCAGGGTGGCCTCGCCACGACCATAAGGTGCTCGTTCAGCATGATCCGCAATGGCTTGCGCTTGAGCGGCTGTCAGAGGCCATGATAATACGCCAACATCCTTGAGGGTGATTTTGGGCAGTGGCGTTTGCATGCGCCCAAACGCATGATAGTCACCCGGTCGCTCCACAGCCGCTAGAATCTGTTCTAGCTCACCGAGTTGTCGATTGTATTCAATAGCGATCGGTGGATGAGCCATACTATTAATCCTTCAACAACTGAATCAAGCTAGAAGTGTCTTGCCGTTTGCCGCCTCGGGCTACGATCTGGGCGTAGAATTGGTCAACCAATGCGGTAACTGGCAAGCGTGAACCATTGCGCCGGGCTTCGTCAAGACAGATACTGAGATCTTTACGCATCCATTCAACGGCAAAGCCAAAATCGAATTGGTTGGTAATCATGGTCGAGCCGCGATTTTCCATTTGCCACGATTGGGCGGCACCCTTGCAAATCACATCCAGCACCTGGGCGGAATCCAAACCGGCATGTTCGCTAAAGGCCAACGCTTCGGACAAACCTTGGAGCAGACCGGCAATAGCAATTTGATTGACCATTTTAGTGAGCTGGCCACTGCCCACAGGCCCCATTAAGGTCACGGCTCGGGCATAGTGATTAAGCAGCGGCTGGGCTTGGGCAAAGGTGTCCGGTTCACCACCGACCATAATCGTCAGGGCACCATTTTCCGCCCCCACTTGCCCTCCAGAAACCGGGGCATCGAGAAAGCGCAGACCGCGCTGGCGACAGGCCGCATCGATTTCACGCGCCACCGCAGCCGAAGCGGTGGTGTGATCGACAATTGTCGCACCAGCCGCTGCGCCAGCTAAAATACCGTCATCACCATACATGACCGCACGGATATCCTCATCATTACCCACGCACAGGGCAATGAGCTCACATCCGGCAGCCGCCTCGCGGGGAGTATCACAGGCCGTTCCCGGATAGCTGGTTGTCCACCGTACCGCCTTGTCAGGACTCCGATTATAGACTTGAACGATATGTCCGGCTTGAGCCAAATGCCCCGCCATCGGAAACCCCATCACTCCTAGGCCGATAAACGCAATACGCTGCGGTTGACTCACACTACACCCTCCTGTTTTACTCGATGATGGCTACAATGTAGCACAACTCTACTGCGGAAAACGGGCAAGCTGCGCATCACGCTGGTGTAAACCACTCAGCAACTCCAGATAATCCGGCTCAGCGACTGGATCGATGTAACCGTGGCGAATGAAAAAATCAATCAACACCAAAGCACAGTTAAATTTAAAATCGCGGGTATCACGCACAATCTCCAACACCTGCTCTACTGGCCACAGGTAAAATGCCTCGACTTCACGGTCTGTATTCACCGGCATAAAGTCTGGTGGTAATTCCAAATCAAAACAGTAAATCACATCCGGCCGCAAACCGGCTCTGGTTTGTAAACAATAGCTCACGGCTCCGACTGGCCGAGCACGACGCGCTACTGTCTCAGGCACCGCCGCTTCTTCAGCACATTCTTTGATCACATTATCTAATAGGCCAATGCCAGCGGGCTGACCACCGGCCACCATTTGATCTAATTTACCGGCGGCATTGGGTTTACTTGGTGAGCGCCGAGCAATCCACAACAATAAATCATTGCCCTGACGCACATAGCCGTTAATATGCACACCGTAACCACTAATGCCAAACTGTTGCACAGCGGCTCGCTCGATCTGTAACAATGGAGGGTCGGTAAACCGCTGGTTAACTGCGTAGCGCTCACCCCACCAATAAGCACCGAGCTGCCCGCTGGCGCGCAGAGCCGCGATGACCTCAGCGACAGCCTCAGTACGCACCGCCTCGGGTGTCGTAGGCGCATCTAAAGGGGGAGCTAAACCGACAGCCGTATCGGTCACTGCAAAGACCTGGGGCCACTGGCGTAACTGTACGGCAAGGTCATCACGGATCAATCCCATGCGCTGCCCGGCAATGCGCAAGGGGCGAAAACCGTCAGGATGACAATGATTGCACTCGTGAATTCGATCAAGAAAACTCATAGTATGAGACCTGCATTAAAAAATCTTATAGGTATAGCCGTTCGCCCTAATAACCAGACCCATGATCATCGCTTAGCCCCTTCCCATGTATGGGGGAAAGGGCTAGGGTGATTGATGGCTATATGAACCAGTGACAGCAACTTAGGCGTGGGCATTCATGATCGATAATCGGCGTTAATGCTCACATAGTCGTGAGATAAATCGCTGGTCCAGATTCGGGCGCTGGCCGTGCCGCGTGATAAGCGGATACCCACGGTGATTTCAGGCCGATCCATAACGGCCTGCCCCTGTGGCTCCGTGTACTCAGCGGCCAGACCGCCACCGCGCACAATCGCGACCTCATCCAGATCGATGTCCACCCGGCTGACATCAAGATCCGCTAAGCCCGCTCGACCGACAGCGGCCAGAATTCGTCCCCAGTTGGGGTCGGCTGCAAAAAACGCTGTCTTGACCAAGGGCGAATGGGCAATGGTGTAAGCGACTTGCCGACATTCGGCCACGTCACGCCCTCCAGTCACCTCAATGGTCATGAACTTGCTAGCCCCTTCGGCATCGCGAATCAAGGCTTGCGCCAGTTCACGGCATACTTGCATCAATAGATCAGTGAATGCCCCGCGTTGTTCAGAACCTATCACTACACCCGACCGCCCAGTGGCCAGTAGCAAACAGGCGTCATTGGTCGAGGTATCGCCATCGACAGTGATGGCATTGAACGACTCGGCCACCGCTGTGTGTAAGGTGGACTGCAATAGCTCAGTCGCCACGGCGGCATCCGTAGCGATAAAGGCCAGCATAGTGGCCATATTCGGGCAAATCATGCCCGCGCCTTTGGCCATGCCGGTGATGGTAACAGGCTGCCCGGCTATGCGTACTTGGTGAGAAATCAGCTTAGGACGGGTATCCGTGGTTAAAATCCCCCAAGAGGCCGCCGCCCAGCCCTCAGCCGCTAAGGCCGCCACAGCCTGGGGAATAGCGGCTTGAATCCGTTCCACGGGTAACGGTTCGCCAATAACCCCAGTGGAAAACGGCAATACGGCGGATACTGGACAACCCACTTGCTCTGCGAGGGCCGCACAACTGGCCCGAGCCACCCGCATACCCGGCTCACCGGTACCGGCATTGGCATTGCCGGTGTTGATCAACAGATAGCGCGGGGCGCGCTGAGCCAGATGCTCACGAGCCACGATGACCGGTGCGGCACAAAAGGCGTTACGGGTGAACACAGCCGCTGCGGTACTGCCCTCGGCGATTTCCATAATGACTAAATCACGCCGGTCAGGATAGCGAATCCCAGCGGCTGTAGTCCCTAAACGGATGCCCGCAATCGGCAATCCCCCGTCATTCACGATAGGCGACCGTGACAGTATTTATATTTTTTTCCCGAACCACAGGGACAGGGTTCATTACGACCGATTTTACGGCCTTCGCGGACGAATGGCTCATGCGACGCACCTGATGAGCGTTTGGCGGCGTCCTCAGCGGGATCTTCTGCCAACGCCGAACGGCTGCCAGCATGTTCATACTGCATTTCCCGCTCTAAAGGATTAGGGGGCGGTGGTGGTGCAGGCGGAGCTTGCTGGAACTGGAGGCGTGCCAACACGCTGACGGTCTCATGGCGAATCCGATCCAGCAAAGCGCTAAACATTTCAAACGCTTCGCGCTTATATTCTTGTTTGGGATTCTTTTGGGCATAGCCGCGCAGGTGAATGCCTTGGCGCAGATAGTCCATCGCCGCCAAGTGCTCTTTCCATTGAGTATCGAGCACCTGTAATAACACGGATTTTTCCAGTTGACGCATCGCCTGCGGGCCGACCAGTGATTCTTTATCGCCATAGTGGTTTTGCAGCTCGGCTACTATACGCAGCCGCAAGGGTTCTTCATGCAAATCCGTTTCGGTATCCAGCCAATCGCGAATGCTCGGTTTGAGTCCAAAGTCTTTTTCTAAGGCTTTTTCTAAGCCTTCCACATCCCACTGCTCTTCCAAACTTTGTGGGGGAATGTACTGATCGATGAGTTTATTGACGACCTCATCGCGCATCATGGCTAAAGATTCGCTCAAATCGTCATTGACCAGCAGCTCATTACGCCACTGATAGACAAATTTGCGCTGATCATTCGCTACATCGTCAAATTCCAGCAGGTTTTTACGCACATCGAAGTTATGGGCTTCGACCTTGCGCTGGGCGTTTTCAATCGCCCGACTTACCCAAGGGTGTTCAATGGCCTCACCGCGCTCCATGCCGATTTTCTGCATCAAACCGGACACCCGATCCGAGGCAAAAATGCGCATGAGGGTATCGTCCAATGAGAGATAAAACCGGCTGGAACCGGGATCACCCTGACGTCCAGAACGCCCGCGCAACTGGTTATCAATCCGTCGCGATTCATGGCGCTCGGTGCCGATGATATGTAAGCCGCCCGCTTCGATAACCGTGTCATGACGTTGCTGCCACTCGGCACGCACCTGCTCGCGCTGTGCTTCGCTGGTTTCAGGATTGAGCTCGTCGAGTTCTTTTTGCAGGTTACCGCCCAACACAATATCGGTACCGCGACCGGCCATATTGGTGGCAATCGTCACCGTGCCAGGTCGCCCGGCCTGAGCCACGACTTCAGCTTCGCGATCATGCTGCTTGGCATTCAATACCTGATGAGCGATTTTCTCTTTTTTGAGTAATTTGGCCAGATACTCTGAGGTCTCAATCGAGGCAGTACCCACCAACACCGGTTGCTGGCGCTGCTGGCAGTCACGGATGTCGGTGAGAATGGCCTCAAATTTCTCATCTTTACTCAGGTACACCAGATCTCCCATATCTTTGCGTATCATGGGTCGATCTGTGGGAATAATAACCACTTCCAAGCCATAAATTTGCTGAAACTCAGGGGCTTCGGTATCCGCCGTACCGGTCATACCCGATAAGGTGTTGTACAAGCGGAAATAGTTTTGGAAGGTAATCGAGGCCAGCGTCTGGTTTTCTGATTGAATCTTGACCCCTTCCTTAGCTTCAACCGCCTGATGCAGACCGTCCGACCAGCGCCGCCCTGGCATGGTGCGCCCAGTGAACTCATCCACAATAACCACCTGACCATCGCGGACAATATATTCCACATCGCGGTGGTACAGGGCATGAGCGCGTAACGACGCATTAAGATGATGAAATAGAATCAGATTATTACTGTCGTAGAGACTCTCACCTTCTCGCAACAACCCCGATTCAGTCAGCAAACGCTCGGCTTTTTCATGGCCTAGCTCAGTCAGCATGACTTGTTTGGTTTTCAGATCTACGGTGTAATCACCGGTGTCCTCTTCTTCCTCAGAGGATTCTTGCTCCTGCAACAGCAAGTTGGGAACGATGGTGTTGAGCTGGCGATACAGATCCGAGGATTCTTCAGCCGGCCCGGAGATAATCAAGGGAGTGCGGGCTTCGTCGATCAGAATCGAGTCAACCTCGTCCACGACGGCAAAATTCAAACCGCGTTGAGTTTTTTGCTCCAGAGCAAACGCCATATTATCGCGGAGATAATCAAAACCGAATTCATTATTGGTGCCATAGGTAATATCAGCGGCATAGGCTTCCCGACGCGTCACCGGGCGCAGGTGCGTATAGCCCCCCTCGCTGCCGTCGTAATCGGGGTCATAACGATACGAGCTGCTGTCAGGGCCACGCCCCCCCGAGGCGTTAATGATACCGACCGATAGCCCTAGGGCATGGTAAATCCGCCCCATCCAATTCGCATCACGGCGGGCGAGATAATCGTTCACGGTGACCAAATGTGCCCCTTTGCCTTCCAGCGCATTGAGGTAGATCGCCAAGGTAGCGACCAGAGTTTTCCCCTCACCGGTTTTCATTTCGGCGATTTTGCCTTGATGCAACACCATACCGCCGATAAGCTGCACGTCAAAATGCCGCATATTCAAGGTGCGCTTACTGGTTTCGCGAACCACCGCAAACGCTTCAGGCAGCAGTTGGTCTAGGGTCTCGCCCTGCTCTAATCGTGCTCGAAACTCAGCCGTTTTGGCTTGCAGTGCCGCATCATCCAGCTCGGCAATAGCGGTTTCCAGCGCATTGATTTGCTCAACTGTACGCTGCAAGCGCTTGAGCACCCTATCGTTGCGACTCCCAAAAACTTTCTTAAAAACATTACTCAACATTTAAAAATCACTACTCAGTTATATCGTAAACAAGGTGTTACCTAATAGCACTCGTCGTTTAGCCTGACAATGGCAGCGGCTGAAGAAAAGATAATGGGGTTTGACGAGCGTTGGTAAATGTGGCGATCTCCCAAGCCTTCTGATGGGTAAGTAAAGCGCGAGCAAGCTGATTATTTAAAGCGTGACCCGATTTATAGCCGCTCAATTGACCAATGAGCCCGTGACCTAATAGATAGAGATCACCAATAGCATCGAGTATTTTGTGGCGCACGAATTCGTCGTCGTAACGCAATCCGCCGGTATTTAAAATGCGATAGTCATCGACCACTACCGCATTGTCCAAGCTGCCGCCTAACGCTAAGCGTTGTTCCCGCAGATATTCCAAATCACGCACAAAACCGAAGGTGCGGGCGCGACTGATTGCGGCGACAAACGAGGTGGTGGAGAAATCAATTTCGGCTGTCTGCTCTGTTTGCTTGATCACTGGATGATCAAAATCGATAGCAAAGCGCACCTTAAATCCATTAAAAGGTTCAAGACGCACCCATTTATCGCCATCTCTCACGGTAATCGGGCGTTTGATCCGGATAAACCGCTTGGGTACATTCTGCTCAGCAATCCCTGCTGACTGAATTAAAAATACAAAGGGACTGGCACTGCCATCCATGATGGGCACTTCCGAGCCATTGACATCGACATAGGCATTATCGATACCTAAACCGGCAAAAGCGGCCATCAAATGCTCAACGGTAGACACACGATACCCCCCCTGTTGCAGCGTCGTTGACAACTGCGTAGCCCCGACATTATGGGCGCTAGCCTTAATGTCCCTGGGCACGGTACAGTCAATGCGCCGAAACACAATACCGGTATCGGGCGCAGCCGGACGCAGCACCAGACGTATTTTGTCACCCGTATGCAACCCAACTCCCGTTGCACGGATGATATTTCTTAGAGTTCTTTGCCTTATCATCGGTTACTCCCCGGCTGTGGCAGAAATCGGACAATTGTTGCTATAATCAAACATAGCATATCACATTTGCAACAATTCTAACACGAATTCAGAACTCCAGCGCCTAACATGATAAGCTGCGTTAACGACCGCACTCAGTCTGCCTGTCGGCGCAGGAATGCGGGAATATCAAGATAATCCAAATCTTCCTCAGAACGATCCTCATGGCTGGCTCGTGCCGCTGGCCGCTCATCTGTACTCTGTGCGGGTTTAACTGCACGTAGCCGCGTTGCGGTCGGTTTTTCTACGGTGGCTGTAGCCATTTGCGCCCCACCAATGCCGGTAGCCACAATCGTCACCCGCAGCTCGTTTTGCATATCGGGATCGAGCACGGTGCCCACGACGACAGTCGCTTCTTCAGAGGCCAATTCTTGAATGGTTTCACCGACTTCATTGAATTCACCTAGAGATAAATCATGTCCAGAGGTAATGCTGACCAGCAGTCCTTTAGCACCAGCCAAGTTGAAATTTTCTAATAACGGACTGGCAATAGCCGCCTCAGCCGCCTCACGCGCCCGACCGTCACCCGTGGCACGCCCTGATCCCATCATGGCCATGCCCATTTCTGACATCACGGTACGCACATCGGCAAAGTCAACATTGATCAAGCCGGGGCGGGTAATCAATTCAGCAATCCCTTGTACCGCACCTAGGAGCACATCGTTGGCGGCTTTAAAAGCGTCGATCAGACTGATGCCCTTACCCAAAACACTGAGCAGTTTTTCGTTGGGAATCGTGATCACCGAATCCACGCAATCGCTGAGTTCTTTGATCCCTTCAATCGCAATTTGCATGCGCCGCCGACCTTCGAAGGGAAAGGGTTTAGTCACAACCGCCACAGTTAAAATACCCATTTCTTTGGCAACTTGGGCAACGACTGGAGCCCCACCCGTACCCGTTCCGCCACCCATGCCGGCGGTAATGAAGACCATATCGGCACCGTTTAATAACTCACGGATACGTTCACTGTCCTCGAGCGCCGCTTGCCGACCGATGTCTGGATTGGCTCCTGCACCCAAACCCTTGGTAATATTGGCACCTAATTGCAAAGTATTGCGTACCGAGCTTTGCGCTAGGGCTTGGGCGTCGGTGTTAGCACAGATGAAATCCACCCCTTCGATATTGGCGGTCAACATATGCTCAACAGCATTACTTCCACCACCGCCGACCCCAACCACTTTAATGACTGCGTTATTGCTATGGCCATCTACCAGTTCGAACATATTCGCCTCTCCTAATGAGTGATAAAACTAAAAATTAACTTTAAACCAACGCTTTAAACGCTCCACAAAACCATACGAGTGGGTTTGAGCATCGATAATCTGTTTAAAAGACTGGTAACGATAACCGAAGAGTAACAACCCTACCGCTGTTGAGTAAATCGGATTATCAATTAATCCGTTTAACCCGGTCACCCGAGTAGGCGAACCCAAGCGAACCGGCATATGAAAAACCTCTTCGGCCAATTCCACTACGCCTTCCATCCGCGAACTTCCCCCCGTGAGCACCACTCCGGCACCAATCAAACTCTCGAAGCCACTGCGCTGCAGTTGGTCTTGTACCAACTCAAACAACTCTTCATAACGATTCTGTACTACTTCGGCTAAGTTCTGGCGCGCTAAACGCTGGGGCGCTCGACCGGTAATACTGGGTACTTCTACCAATTCATCGGCATCAACCAATTGACGGAGACAACACGCATGCTGAATTTTGATCTGCTCGGCATGCTGGGTCGGGGTACGCAGGGCGACGGCAATGTCATTGGTGACCTGATCACCGCCAATCGGTATCACCGCACTGTAACTGATACTGCCTTGAGTGAACACTGCAATATCCGTCGTCCCGCCCCCAACATCGACCAAGCACACCCCAAGGTCACGTTCGTCATCGGTGAGCACCGCTTCTGCCGAGGCCAATTGCTGTAAAATAATATCATCAACTTCATAACCGCAGCGATGAACGCACTTGATGACATTCTGCGCGGCATTCACGGCGCCGGTGACCAGATGCACATTGGCTTCAAGACGCACTCCCGACATGCCAATGGGTTCACGAATGCCTTCCTGCTGGTCAATCAAATACTCTTGAGGAATAGAGTGCAAAATCTTTTGATCCGCCGGAATGGCGACCGCCCGAGCGGACTCCAACACTCGCGCTACATCGTCAGCCGTAACCTCACCGGTTCTAATCGGTGTCATACCTTGTGAATTACGACCGCGGATATGGCTGCCTGAAATACCCGCATAAACAGAGTGAATTCGACACCCCGCCATTTGCTCCGCTTCCTCAGCGGCGCGTTGAATCGACTGAACCGTCGATTCAATATTAACCACCACACCTTTTTTCAGACCCCGAGCCGGATGGGTACCAAGGCCAACGATCTCCAGTTGGCCGTCGAGATCAATCTCGCCCACAATCGCCACCACTTTGGACGTACCGATGTCCAAAGCCACCATCATTTGTTTGTCGTCTTTACGTGCCATTCATAAAATCCTAGTTTAGCGCCCAGCCAGTTGTCGTAAACGCTCAGGAACGCGGCCACTGCCAGCGGGAGAGGTCTCATTGTCAGGCCATTCAATCCACCGCAATGCCGCACCATCGGGATAGCGTAGATCGACAGCAGCCAGTTCACTGAGGCGGGGCTGTAACACCTCAGGATACAGCTCTACAAAGCGTTGTACACGCACCAGTCCGTCGCGACTGCCTAGCTCCAGCGTTAGGCCACTGGGCAAAATTAAGCGGCGGTTACCGTACTCGTCCCAGTATAAGGTTTCAATGACCAAACCCAGAGGGCTGAGTGAACGACTGAAAAGCTGGTAAGTCTGTAATAATTCTTCGGCCTGTTCAACTGTGCCATAGAGTATTGGCCACGGCTGATCTTTGGGCCGCTGAGCGGGATGAAAGATCTGGGCGTCCGCATCCAATAAGCCCTCTTCCCCCCAATAGGCCACCGCGTGTCGAGCTTGCAAGTGTATGGATAAGTGATCCGGCCAATGGCGTTGCAATTCAGCGGCGGCAATCCACGGTTCCGCCAGCAGGCGTTGTTGCAACTCGGCTAAATCCAAGCGCAATATATTCACGCCCAGTTGATCCTGCAGCAAACCGGTTAACTCGGCTTCTGTGAGTGCTGCGGGTAAACCAGCAACACTGATTTGCCGCAAGGGAAACTGATCGCGGGCGGCGACTTCACTCAGTATCTGCCCAGCCCCCACCAATAAGCCAACGACCAGCAGCCAAGCCAGCCATTGGCGGCGAGTCTTAGGCGCAGGCGGGGTCACTGCTGACCACAAACGGGGGCTTGCCCCTTGCGTGCGCCTAAACATGGTGACCCTTCTCGCCGATAATTCGCACCTCCGGCTGCAACCGTATCCCATGACACTGCTCAACACATAGTGCCACATAATCAATCAAAGATTCTAGGTCATCTGCCGTTGCTTTACCAGTGTTTACAATGAAATTAGCGTGTTTTTCAGAAACTTGAGCGCCACCTATCTGATACCCTTTGAGTCCGGCGGTGTCAATTAAGCGCGCGGCGTAGTCCCCTGGTGGATTGCGAAATACTGAGCCACAACTGGCCACTCGGGTCGGTTGGCTGTGGTTGCGTTGTTGCAAAAAACTCCGGATTAAGGCGGCCGATTGCTCAGGACAACCGGGCTGTAGGCTGAGATAAGCCACCGTAAACCCTTCATCCTGCGGTGCGGTGACCGAACGGTAAGCGATGGTGAACTCATCTGCGGAACGCTGATGGAGCTGTCCGCTCCGGTCAATGGTCTCTACAGCCGTCACATAGCGCCATGTTTCCCCCCCCCAAGCACCGGCATTCATGGCTAACGCCCCACCTAAAGTTCCAGGTATCCCAGCCAAAAACTCCACACCGGCTAAGCCCTGACGAGCGCAGAATCGCGCCACTTTGGCGCAGGGCACACCCGCTTCTACCCGCACGCTGTGTGCGCCGCTGCGGTCTATACCTTGTAACGTCCCTTGGGTCAGGATCACCGAGCCAGCAAACCCACCATCGCGCACCAGCAGATTGCTGCCTAAACCCAGCCACAGCAAGGGTTCACTGGGATCATGCTGCGCCAGATATTGGCCTAAATCCGCCACATCGGCAGGGCGGTAAATCTGCCGCGCTGGTCCGCCTACACGCCAAGTGGTGTACGCCGCCAGCAGTTGTTGATTCAACCATTCCCCCCGCAACGCGGCACCCGCCCTCACAACAGCTCCTCGGCGTTCACTAGACGCGCTGGTACTGCACCAATATCCCCCGCCCCCATCACCAAGAGAATATCGCCATCTTGCAATACACTGAGTACCGCTGCCGGCAACTCATGCGCCATACCGACAAACACTGGATCGAGCTTGCCACGGGCGCGAATCGCCCGGCTGAGACTGCGCCCATCAATCCCGGCAATCGGTGGCTCACCGGCTGGATACACCTCGGTAAGCAATAAAGCGTCTGGAGTCGCCAGCACATTGGCAAAATCATCAAATAAATCTCGGGTACGGCTGTACCGATGCGGCTGAAACGCCAATACCAGCCGCCGATCTGGCCAGCCACCGCGCACGGCTTGCAACACCGCCGCTAACTCACGGGGATGGTGACCGTAATCGTCCACCACCAAAGCTCGCCCTCCGTCGGGCAACTGGATCTCACCGTGCTGTTGGAACCGCCGCCCAATGCCTTGAAAGCGAGCAAGACCACGGCGTAACGCGGGTAAGGCCACGCCAAGTTCTAAACCAACGGCTAGTGCGGCCAAGGCATTCAGCACACTGTGCTGACCGGGCAGATTCAGGGTGAAAGTTTCCGGGTCATGCAGAGTAGGTAAGCGAGCCTCGAATGTGGTACGCATGCCCTGTTGATGCATACTGACTACTTGTAAGTCACAGTCGGCACTGCTGCCATAGGTCAGCAAGGGACGACCGATATGTGGCAATAATTCCCGTACCCGTGGATCATCAATACACACCACGGCCAGACCATAGAACGGCAGGTTATGGAGAAATCGTAAGAAGGTCTCACATAAACGATTAAAATCACCGCCGTAAGTGGCTAAATGATCGGCGTCGATATTAGTCACCACCGACAACAGGGGCTGAAGATGCAGAAATGACGCATCGCTTTCATCCGCTTCAGCGACCAAATAACGCCCTGCCCCTAGACGGGCATTGGTGCCTGCACTGTTCAGCCGCCCACCGATCACAAAGGTCGGATCTAAGCCCCCTTCAGCCAATAAACTGGCAATCAGGCTGGTGGTTGTGGTTTTACCATGCGTGCCTGCCACCGCAATGCCATAGCGAAACCGCATCAGTTCCGCCAGCATCTCGGCACGCGGCACCACGGGTACTCGGTTGGCACGAGCCGCAACCACCTCGGGATTATCGACCGTTACCGCACTGGAAATGACAACGGCGTCCGCTTTTTTGATATGTTCAGCCGCATGACCGCGATAAATTGTGGCCCCTTGACCGGCCAAGCGCTCGGTCATAGCAGAGCGCTGCACATCTGAACCGGACACACTGTAGCCAAGATTCAGCAAAACCTCGGCAATCCCGCCCATACCAGAGCCACCAATCCCGACAAAGTGCACATGGCGAATGCGGCGCATATCCTGATACGGTATGACGAATCCGGTCATGATTGCGCCACCTCAAGACAGTGCTGGGCTAACTGTTGGGCCGCTTCTGGTCGCGCTTGGGCGCGTGCTGCAATCGCCATAGCCTGCACTCCTTGCCGATTTGCGCTGAGATCATTGAGTAGGTCGGCCAGCCGGTGGGGATTAAGTTCCGATTGTGGCAACCATATAGCGGCTCCGTGATTGACCAAAAACTGCGCATTAGCCGTCTGATGATCATCAACCGCGTGAGGATAAGGCACTAATAGCGCACCGATACCGGCAGCGGCTAATTCTGCTATGGTCAACGCCCCCGCACGGCAAATGACCAGATCAGCCCAGCCATAGGCCAACGCCATATCATCAATAAAGGCTTCCACCCGCGCTTTCACAGCAACCGCTTGATACGCCTCCGCCGTTGCCCCCTCGCGGTTCGTACCGGCTTGATGCCAAATCTGTGGACAGTGTTCACTGGGCAAGAGCGCCACGGCTTGCGGTACGGTCTCGTTGAGCGCCTGCGCTCCCTGACTGCCGCCCAGCACTAAGATCCGCAAACGCCCCTGATCACGCCCAGCAAACCGTTCCGTGGGATCGGCCAACAGGGTGATACTGCGGCGCACGGGGTTACCGATCACCACCGCTTGCGGTAATGTATCGGGAAAACCAGTCAATACCCGTTGAGCCATGGGGGCTAGCCAACGATTGGTCATGCCCGGACGAGCATTCTGTTCGTGAATGAGCACAGGAATCCGTAATAAACGCGCCGCCACCCCACCCGGCCCACTGACAAATCCCCCCATACCTAACACCGCACAGGGGCGCACTCGGCGCAATACGGACATGGCTTGCCACAAGGCTCGCAGCAGCATCCAGGGGGCCAGCAACCGCCGCCGCCAGCCATGACCGCGTAAACCCGCAACATCCAGCCATTCGATGGGAATACCGGCGGCTGGCACTAAGCGGGCTTCCAGACCCCGCCGCGTTCCTAACCACACGACCGGGATATCCTGGGCTTGCAGACATTCGGCCACGGCCAAAGCAGGAAACACATGCCCACCCGTGCCCCCCGCCGTAATCATCAGCGGTGCACCGGTCATGGCGTGGGTCTCGGCGGCGACGGTGGGGGGGTAGGGTATAATTCGCCAATTTCGCTACCGATACGCAGTAATACGGCCAACATCAGGCAAGTCACCACTAAACTGCTGCCGCCGTAGCTGAGCAGCGGCAAAGTCAGACCCTTAGTCGGTAGCAACCCCATATTCACTCCGATATTCACCAAGGTCTGTAGGGCAAGTAACAAGCCTAGGCCGTGTGCCAAGTTTGCCGCAAAACGGTGTCCCACTTGCGTGGCTCGATCAGCAATCACAAAGGCCCGCCAGACGATTACCGCATATAAACACAGTACAAATAGCACACCGATCAAGCCCAGTTCTTCGGCCAGAATGGCAAACAAAAAATCGGTATGAGCTTCCGGTAAATAGTGATGTTTTTGAATACTTTCTCCTAAGCCCACACCCCACGGCCCCCCTCGGCCAATGGCAATCAAGGCTTGAGTGAGTTGAAACCCATCCCCAAAAGGATCTTCCCAAGGATTCATAAAATTAGTCATACGGCGTAGCCGGTACTCGGAGGAATACACCAAGGCCAACATACCCGCGAAAATCACCCCTTGCAGCAGGATAAAGCGGCCGATTTTAATGCCCGCTAGAAACACCATACCCAAAGCGGTCGCGACTAATACCGCAGCCGTACCAAAATCCGGCTGCAACAACAGCAAAATAGAAATAATACCCAGCACAAACATCAGACGCAGCATGGTCATCATTGAAGTGTACAGCTCAGTACTGTAGCGCTGCAAATACGCGGCGACGTAGACCAATGCGAATAACTTAACCAGCTCGGCCACTTGGACATTAATCGGACCGACGCGAATCCAGCGGGCGCTGCCATTGACTTCATGACCAATACCCGGCACTAATACCAAAACCAACAGGACCAGACCCAGCAACAGCAACCAAGGGCTGGCTTGCAACCATGTCTGTAAAGACACCCGTAGCAGACAGGCGGCTCCAATCAGCCCAACACATAACGCCAGTATCTGACGCAACAAGAAATAAAATGGCTGAGTGTCTGACAGTGGGGCGGATGCGGAAGCAACCATCAACAACCCCAAGGCCAGTAACAAAAAAGTGGCGCCGAGTAACCAGCCATCCCACCGCAGGGGTTCGGCTGAACCGATCTGAACACGCCAGACTGGCGTTAACATTGCAAGTGCTCCCTTACGGCATGAGTAAAAGCGCGACCACGCGCTTGATAATCGCTGAACCAATCGAAACTAGCACAAGCGGGTGATAGCACTACACTATCGCCCGACTCTGCGAGTGCGGCCGCATAAGCGACCGCCGCACGCATGTCTTGGGCTTGGCATTGTCTCACCTCAGCGCCCAAGGTCATACCAATCAATCCACCATCACGACCGATGAGCACCACAGCACGCAGTTTATCTCTCAGTACCTGTAATGGGCTGAAATCCTGACCTTTACCCTCTCCCCCGGCAATCAATATGACTTTACCGGCCAAACCTTGCACGGCCGCCACCGTCGCACCGACATTAGTGCCTTTGGAATCGTTATACCAATCCACCCCATTGCTTTTCGCCAACCATTCGCAGCGATGCGGCAGACCGCGAAACGCCATCACCGCGTGGCGCATGGCCTCACGTTCCAAGCCTATGGCCTGCCCTAAAGCCAGTGCGGCCAGTATATTAGCCCAGTTATGGCGACCTTTAAGGAGTAAATCGCGGGTATTAAGCCAAGGGTGTTCACTCCAAGCCAACCACGGCTCACCTGCGTGGGGCACCATGCCTACGGTGTCGGCCGTCGGGCGACCTAGGGTGAATCCATACTGCGGACGCCCAGTTTGAGCCATCTGCGCCACTGCGGGATCATCACGGTTAAGCACTTGCCCCCCCGAACCTTGGAACACGCGCTGTTTAGCGGCGATATAGGCCGACAAACTGGGGTACCGATCCAGATGATCGGGGCTGATATTGAGCACACAGGCGGCTTGGGCATTGAGACTCAGGGTAGTCTCTAATTGAAAGCTGGACAGCTCTAACACATAGAGGTCAATGGTTTCATCCAGTAAATCCAAGGCGGGTGGCGCTAAATTACCCCCCACCGCAACGCGCACGCCTGCCGTGCGTGCCATCTCGCCCAATAGGGTGGTCACGGTGCTCTTGCCATTGGAACCGGTGATCGCTACCACCGGTGCCTGTACCCAACGGGCAAATAATTCGATATCACCGATGACCTCAACGCCCTGCTGCTCAGCACGGTGGACAGCCAGCTCATGGCGTGCGACCCCAGGGCTGAGAATCAGGGTTGCCGCTCGACTCAGAATTGCTGGGTCAAACGGCCCTAGATGCACCGCTTGTGGATTGAGTGGCTGCACCGCGGCTAAATTGGGCGGCGCCGGGCGGCTGTCAGCAACGGCAAACGCGATACCACGCTGG
Source organism: Gammaproteobacteria bacterium (assembly GCA_003562535.1). Classification (GTDB taxonomy): domain Bacteria; phylum Pseudomonadota; class Gammaproteobacteria; order Competibacterales; family Competibacteraceae; genus SKOM01. The sequence continues at coordinate 16,538 of PWUP01000286.1, forward strand.
TTTAAGGCACGGGCTACGGATAAACCAGTGTGCCCTAACCCCACCACCAATACGTCACCCTTCAGTCCCATGAGTCACCGAATCTTCAGGGTGGCCAAGCCAATTAACACCAAAATCACCGTCATAATCCAAAAGCGCACGATGACCCGTGGCTCGGGCCAACCTTTGAGCTCATAATGGTGATGCAGGGGGGCCATGCGAAAAATACGCCGTCCGGTTAATTTAAACGAGGCCACTTGCAGAATGACTGAAATAGTTTCGAGCACGAAGATCCCGGCCATGACCAACAACACCAGCTCTTGGCGGACTAATACCGCGATAACCCCTAGTGCGGCTCCCAAAGCCAATGCGCCAACATCGCCCATAAACACCTGGGCGGGATACGCGTTATACCAGAGAAAGCCGAGTCCCGCGCCGACAATAGCCCCGCAAAACACCACCAGTTCACCGACGCCGGCGACATAGGGTATTTCCAAATAACTGGCAAAATTGACATGCCCCGAAGCGTAGGCAAACACCCCCAAAGCTCCGGCCACCATCACGGCGGGCATAATGGCTAAACCGTCTAAGCCATCGGTTAAATTCACCGCATTGCTGGAACCGACAATCACGATGTAGGTTAACGGAATAAATAACCATCCTAATTCAATGGCTACCGTCTTAAAGAACGGCACAATAAGCTGGGTTTCTGCGGGTGTTTGCGCCGTGAAGAACAATACACAGGCGGCACTGAGGCCTACCACGGATTGCCAAAAGTATTTGCTGCGGGCTGGAAGCCCTTTAGAATTTTTCAGTACCAATTTGCGGTAATCATCCACCCAACCAATCAGGCCAAACGCCAAAGTCACCAATAACACGACCCAGACTTGGTGCAAACGCAAATCCGCCCAAAGTAAGGTGGATACGGCAATGGCGACTAAGATCAAGGCCCCGCCCATAGTCGGCGTACCCGATTTGCTCAAGTGGCTTTGCGGACCGTCATCACGAACGTATTGACCAATTTGGTAGAGGGTCAGACGACGAATCATCTCAGGACCAATCAGTAACGCGATCAACAATGCGGTCAATACCCCCAAAATAGCGCGCAGCGTGAGGTACTGGAATACATTAAAACCCGTGTACACATTGACGGTTAGCCACTCGGCTAAAATCATTAACATAAAGTGTGTTCCTATGCCGATAAGGCTTTGATGACCCGCTCCATGCGCATACTGCGTGACCCCTTAACCAAAATCTGGGGTACGGCTTCGCTCTGGAGCAACGCCTGCTGTAATGCCGTCAGCAACGGCGGTAAAGCGTTATAATGTTCCCCCCCGGAGCCAAAAGCCTGACTGGCTGCTTGACTTAACGCACCCAAGGTGAACACGCGCTGAACGCCCTGCTCGCGAGCCTGCTGCCCTACCCGAGCATGCAAAGCCTCGGCTTCGGCTCCCAATTCCGCCATATCGCCCAAGACCAGCCAATGCGGACCCGGGTATTCCAGCAAGGCGGCTAAACCGGCGTGCAGCGAGGCCGGATTAGCGTTGTAGGTATCATTCAATAGCACACTGCCGCGTGGTCCGGTACCGCATTGCAGGCGTCCGGCAACCGGCTGAATGCCTTGTAAGCCGGTTTGAATCTGTTCCAGATCAATACCTAGCGCATGAGCGGCAGCGGCAGCGGCAGCGGCATTGAGCACATTATGCCGACCGGGTAAGGGCAGAGTGATCTCGACCGCTTGCGACCCAATGTGTAAGCGCAGATGCTGAGGCGCTAGCCCCTCCGCCCACACGTGAGCCGAGGGGTGCAGGCCAAAGGTCAGGCAGCGGCGCTGGGCGTTCAGCTCATGCCAATACTCCGCATAAGCATCATCGGCATTAATCACGGCAACCCCATCAGTTGATAATCCTTGATAAATTTCGCCCTTGGCCTGCGCCACACCGTCCAGACTGCCAAACCCCTCTAAATGAGCGGGGCCAGCATTGGTAATTAAGGCAATCTGTGGTTGGACCAGACGGGTTAAGGCGGCGATTTCACCGCCATGATTGGCCCCCATTTCGATCACGGCATAGTGCTGCTCACCCAGTTGACTCAACGTCAACGGCACACCAATCTGATTATTCAGATTACCTGCGGTGGCCAACACCGTGGCGGCAGGGTCAGCGGCTAAAATAGCGGCCAACATTTCTTTCACTGTGGTCTTGCCATTGCTGCCGGTCAAAGCGACCACACGCCCCGGAAAACGCTGGCGCCATGCCGCCGCTAGCTGCCCCAAAGCCGCCAAGGTATCCGGCACAATAATCTGGGCTAAGCCCAGCGGTTGGGGCTGTGTCACCAAGGCCGCTGTCGCCGCTCGCTGCTGAGCAGCCGCCAAAAAATCATGGCCATCAAAATTCGGCCCTTGCAGGGCGACGAACAGCGCCCCTGCGGGCAAACGGCGCGTATCGGTACTGACCCCCTGACACACGCTTGACTCCGGCTGAGTAGCATACTGAAGGCGTCCGCCCACGGCCTGAGCGATCTGTGCCACACTGAGCGTTAACATGGTTGCCAATCCTGTAAAGCAGCGGCGGCCACTTGCTGATCACTGAAGGGGAAGCGCTGATCACCGATGATCTGGTAGTCTTCATGCCCCTTGCCGGCGATTAACACCGTATCACCGGCCCGCGCTTGGCGCAGTGCGCTATGAATGGCTTGAGCGCGGTCATTAATCACCCGATGTTTATTACCGCGCAGCGGGGCAACAATGTGCTGGGTAATTGCCGTGGCATTTTCCTGCCGAGGATTATCATCGGTCACGGTGATTTGATCCGCCCAGCGCTCGGCGATCAGACCCATCAAAGGACGCTTGCCGGGATCGCGATCCCCACCACAACCGAAGACGCAATGCACAAAACGATGCCCATGATCACGCAAAGCCATCAACACCTGTTCTAAGGCTTGCGGGGTGTGAGCGTAATCGATGACGGCCAGCGGTCGGTCATTACCCCCGAGACGTTGCATACGCCCTGGGGGGGCCTGCACCTGAGCCAACCGGTCTAGGGCGCGTTCCAGGGGCCAATCCAGCGCCATCAATGTCGCCAAGGCCGCCAGTAGATTGCTGGCATTAAAACGCCCCAATAAGGTGCTGTGTAACTCACCCTCGCCTGCGCTGGAACGAATCTGTAAACGCAATCCCTCGGGGAGAAGCGCTAACTCGCGCCCCCAAACCCAACGCTCACTCAGCGGCGGCAGGGTTGCCGCCTGACTGTAACCCACACACGACCGGCCTAACTGCTCGGCCAGCTCACGACCAAAGGGATCATCGAGGTTTAAAACCGCTTGGCGGGGTTGCAGATCCGTGAATAAGCGTTGCTTAGCCGCTGCGTAAGCCGATGGATCAATGTGATAATCGAGATGATCCCGACCTAAATTCGTCAGCACCGCGACAGTGAACGCCAGACCGTCTGCCCGCCCTTGCGCTAAAGCGTGTGACGACACCTCCATCACCGCGTGGCGTACCCCACGATCCCGTAAACCGGCAAGCCACTGCCACAAGGTCAGTGCGTCAGGCGTAGTGAGTTGGGTAGGCAGCAACTGAGCTTGCACCCCATAACCCAAAGTGCCTAATACGCCACACGGTTGCTCAGGCTGGGTCAACGCATGGGCGAGATAATGACAGGTTGAGGTCTTCCCGTCGGTGCCGGTGATGCCGACTAAGGTGAGTTCCTGACAGGGCTGATTGTAGAACCGCGCCGCAATCATACCAAGCTTACGGCTGAGATCGGGCACCGCAAGCAGGGGTAAACGGCTGTCGGGTATCTGCGTACAGGGAGGCTCCCAAACAACGGCCACCGCTCCTGCACGTTCAGCCGCCGCTATAAAGCTTAGACCGTGCTGGCGAATCCCGCGCAGCGCAATAAACAATTCACCCGGCCGCACCCGCCGACTGTCACTGGCTAAACCGGTCACTGGCCGTTCATCGGTTGCTTCAACGGTCGCCAAACCGTGCAACAACGCGCTTAATGTGGGTAAATTGCCCATCAACTTTACCGAGCTGCCGTGTTGACGACATCAGCGAAGGCATCCGGCAACACCCCGCGAATGCGCAGCGCTTCACGCATGGTTTCACGAAATACCGGAGCGGCCACTAAGCCACCGTAATAGTGATCACCTCGGGGTTCATCGATGACAATCACCGCGACCATATCGGGGCGTGAAGCCGGTGCCATGCCAGCGAATAAACCCATATAGCGGCTTTTGTCATAAGCACCATCAATGACTTTATGCACGGTGCCCGTTTTACCCGCGACGGTATAGCCAGGTACCGCCGCACGTCTAGCCGTACCCCGCGGGCCGGTGACCGTTTCCATCATGACCCGCAATTGCTGTGCGGTTTCGGCGGCCATCACCCGCCGCCCAGGAGGGGATTCGATAGGTTTCAGCAGTGTGGGTGGATACAACACCCCATCAGTGGCTAATACGGCATAGGCTTGCGCCATTTGCAAGGCCGTTGTTGACAGCCCATAGCCAAAGGTTCGGGTCGCGTATTCAAAACCCACCCAACGCCGGTGGTGATCCAGCACCCCTTGGCGTTCGCCGGGAAATTCAATCCCGGTTAATGCACCAAATCCCAGATCACGGTATAAAGTCCATAATGACTCAGCAGGCACCATCTGCGCCAGCTTGACGACGCCGATATTACTGGAACGGGTAATGATTTCCGTGACACTGAGGGGGCCAAAATTACGGATATCGCGCACAGTCCTCCGCCCAACCCGCATCCAGCCTTGGGTGTCAATCACTGTACTGGGCTGCACTTTGCCACTGTCTAAGGCGACGACGACCGGAAACGGTTTAATCAAGGACCCGGGCTCGAACAGATCGGTCACAGCACGGTTGCGCAAGGAGTCACCGCTGCGTTGCCGCCAATCATTAGGATTCACACTGGGCTGATTGGCCATCGCTAAAATCTCACCCGTGTGCGGATCAAGCACGACGATTGATCCACCCACAGCACGGTGTTCGGCGACGGCTATTTTAAGCGCCCGATACGCATAATATTGAATACGCCGGTCAATACTCAGTTGTAATAGCTGACCCGGTTGTGGCTCTTGGCGCACCCCCAGCTCTTCGACCACCCGTCCGCGTCGATCTTGCAACACCCGCTGACTGCCGGCTACCCCACTGAGTTGTTGATCGAATTGCAACTCCAAACCCTCGCGGCCCCGGTAATCAATGTCGGCAAAACCAATCAGATGCGCGCTGACTTCGGCGTCGGGGTAGTAACGGCGGTATTCCCGTAGGTTATACACCCCACCGATGCCCAAATCGACGATGATCTGCGCCTCCGTGGGCGGTAAATGGCGCTGCAAATACAAGAATCGGCGCTGTGAGGCGGCCTCGAGTCGAGCAGTCAAGCGCTCCGGGTCTTGACCTAAAGCGGCGGCCAGTTCCGGCAGGCGTTCTCGATTACCCGACTGCAATAACACCGTCGGATCCGCCCAGATCGAACCGACTGGCGAACTCACCGCCAAGGGTTCACCATGCCGATCAACAATCATGCCGCGATGCGCGGGAATCGTGAGCGTGCGCACGGTGCGAGCATCGCCCTGACTGCGTAGGCGATCATGGTCAATAAGCTGCAAATACACCGCTCGGGATAATAAAATACCGGTACACACGGCAAGTAACACCAGCGTGAAGCGGCGACGATTGCGGTACACCCGCTGAGTATGATGGGAAGGAGTGGTCATGGACGCAGGTAAATGGTTTCAGCCGGTTCGGGGGTGGTCATATTCAGGCGCTCACGAGCGACTTGATCGACAATGAGTTTGGCAGTTATCGCGCTTTTTTCAAGCTGCATTTGCAACCATTCCACTTGTAATTCCTCTTCGGTCTGTTGCAACATTCGCAACTCGCTGGTCACCAAACGACTCTGTTGGGCGCTGTGAATCAGAGCTAAACCCGTCACTAAAACGGCGAATACTAAGCTACCCAGCCCCCAGATATGCCGGTATACAGAGGTCACGGCAAGCGCTCCGCAACCCGCAACACCGCACTGCGAGCGCGGGGATTACGCTGAGCCTCCGCCGCTGAGGGGCGTTGCGGCTTGCCAATCACGCGCAAGCGCGTCGGCACCGCTTGCACCGGAATGGGCAAATCCGGTGGCCAGTCGGGGCCGCGCATTTCATCGCGGAAAAACCGTTTAACTAGACGATCTTCCAAGGAATGAAAGCTGATCACCACTAAACGCCCTCCAGGACGCAACACCGTTACGGCCTGCCGCAAAACCGCTGCCAGTTCATCCAGTTCACGGTTAATGGCGATGCGAATGGCTTGAAAGCTGCGGGTTGCCGGATGTTGACCGGGTTCTCGGGTTGGAACCACGCGTTCGATCAACGCGGCCAACTGCCAAGTGCGGGTGAATGGCGTGTGCTGGCGGTCTTGAACAATAGCCCGAGCAATCCGGCGATGGAAGCGCTCTTCACCGTAATTCCGTAATACCGTGGCCAGTTCGGTTTCATCCACAGTGGCGAGCCAATCTGCGGCGCTCACACCCGAGCTTGAATCCATACGCATATCCAACGGCCCATCATTGCGAAAACTAAAACCGCGATCGGCATCATCCAACTGCGGTGACGATACCCCCAAATCAACCAACACCCCGTCAACAGTTGCCGAGGTGACATGCTCAGCAACGACCTCAGCCAAGCGGCTAAACGGGGTATGGACAAAGTGCAGTCGTGACTCAGCAACGAAATGCTCGGCAGCCCATCGAGCCGCGTCTGGGTCGCGATCCAGGGCAATAAGCTGAGCCGATTCACCCAGCACCGCGAGCAAAGCGGCTGTATGACCACCACGACCAAAAGTAGCGTCCACGTAACGCCCAGTATTCACTACGGCTAACGCGGCAACAGCTTCAGCACAGAGCACGGGATGATGGATTGGTACTGCTGCGGATGTCATAAAACTTAAGCCAGCAAAAAAACAGCTTTATACCATTTTGTGACCCACTATAGGAAGAGCAGTGGATCACAGTCAGCAAAAGGTGAACAGTCAGCCGATAAGCCGGGTTCTGTCGTGGACAGTCATTCATCTGCGACGTTTGTCACCAAACGCCTGTAGCGACCTACCCGGGAGCCGTGCGGGCCGCACGTTAACACTCCCCTATTTGGTCTTGCTCCGAGTGGGGTTTACCTTGCCACGCCCAGTTACCTGGTGTGCGGTGCGCTCTTACCACACCTTTTCACCCTTACCTCCCCGCAGTCAGTGACTGCGGCAAGGCGGTTTGTTTTCTGCGGCACTTTCCGTAGGCTCACGCCCCCCAGGCATTACCTGGCACCCTGCCCTATGGAGCCCGGACTTTCCTCCGTGGATACACGGCGACTGTCTGGCTAACTGTTCGCTTGTAGTCTGCACCTACCCATGCGGTAAGGCAAGTCCTGATATAACGTTTAGACGTGTCGGCAATATGATCTATTTAGATTCTGCATTCAGGGCTAAAGCCATTTTATACAATTTATTACGCTGACCACCGCTCAGCTCAGCCGCTACGGCTACTGCCCGTTTCAGGGGTAATTCGCGTAATACTATCCGTAGTAGGCGTTCCTGTTCACAGGTTTCAGGCTGGGTATTCGCGCCCTGAACGATGACAACGCACTCGCCCCGCTGACGTTCAGGAGCCGCTTGCAACCAATCCAGCAAGGCACCTAAGGGGGCAACATGGCTTTGTTCAAAGGTTTTGGTCAACTCACGCGCTAAACAAGCCGGACGCTCGGCACCGAACACCGCGACCAAATCCTGCATGGCGGCCACAATCCGATGCGGAGATTCAAAAAACACTAAGGTCTGCGGATGCGTGGCCAGCTCGGCTAAGCGGCGCTGACGCGCTGCACTACGCGACGGCAAAAATCCTTCAAAGCTGAACCGCTCACAGGGTAAACCGGCAATGGATAGCGCCGCCATCACACTGCTAGGACCGGGCACAGCACATACGGCCAGCCCTTGGCGGCGTAATTCACGCACTAATGGAAACCCGGGATCACTGATCAATGGAGTACCGGCATCACTGATCAGCGCTCCCGTTTGGCCCGCTTGGAGTTGCGCCACCAGACGCGGTACTTGAGCGAGTTCATTGTGTTCATGGAGAGCAATGAGTGGGGTTGTAATGGCAAAATGATTTAATAAACGCTGGCTGTGTCGGGTATCCTCAGCGGCAATCCAGTCCACTTGTCCCAAAATCAGTAAGGCACGGTGGCTGATATCGCCTAGGTTGCCAATCGGTGTGGCCACAACGTATAAGGTACTCGGCGCAAGGCCAGCGGGGGGGATAAGAGTATGGGTCATAGTAGGCTTAGTTCACGTGTTACGCTGGTTTAATTCATAAGAGGAGCAAAAAACAGTTCTTGATTTTTTCTTCATTGTTTATCAGAATTCTCCATTGTAGATAGGTTATCTACAAGCGCGAAGGTTTCGCGTTCCATGGTCGAGGTCGAAGTCGAATCGCA